>JAUIDL010000023.1 GCA_030428585.1 bacterium
TTATACAATAATTCTCGCTGCGATGTTACTCGCTACCCTGGTTTTCTTTCCAGATGTCAGTCTGTTTGCGACTATCTTATTCCTAGTTGCGTACGTCGCAGGGAACGGCATTATCCACTCGCGCAAAAACGAGTTGTCGCGAGACAGTATTATCGAGTACCTGATTGTGGCATTGGTGGGAGTAGTGGTCGTACTCGGCGCCATCCTTTAACTACCAGCCGGCTGACTATCTTAGCCAAAGCAACGATGGCGTCACCGACGAGATAAAGTGGGTAAAATGGCAGCAGCAAGACCATAGACAAAACGTCGGTTGGTCGGAGACCACGAGTACTGGTCAGCATAAAGGCCACGCCCAGGAAGAGAACCAGGCCAAATAACCCAGCAAAAAAGCTGGCTGACGCCGCAGACATTGCGAGCAGGATCGAGCCGAGAACGCTGAGCAGGCCAATCAAAACGACCGCACGAATAATCGAAACCAGAGCAGGGACTGTTGGTAGGTCAGATAAGGTTTGATCGATCCCAAATCGATCCGTCAGACGGTGCTTTGGCGAGTATGATTCACTACCCGTAATTACCGAGGTACGCACGGCGACACCTGATTGGATACCACTGGTTTGCGGACTCCGACTTGGCAAGACATCACGCAGACCGCTGGCTAGTTGTGCATCAATTGAACGAAATGCACTGAGTAAGGTGTGTTGTGGCCGACGGTATGTGCGGATTGCGAGAGCTTTGGTCGTTTGATCAACCAGCGCGTACGAAAGATAGCGAAAGAAGCCTTTCGACAATCGTTCGTCTGACTGTAATAGCATAATAAGGTCGCCAGTCACCGCACGACGCGCAAAGGCAGCATCAGTTTGACCTTTACAGTAGCGAGTGATGGTCATGCGACCTTGCAGACCCAATTGTCGGCGCAGATTCTGGAGTTGGCGATGCGCATTCTTGCCAGCAGCGGCATAGACACGCACGGCAATTGAAACTCGCGTGTAGCGATGAGTCGCCAGATATTCGAGTAATGGTTTGATGCTCGCGACGTTCTGGCGTAATGTAATCACTATCGTGACGTCTTGCATTGTTTGCTGACGAGCGATCTGCAACAAGCGCGCCTGGATGCGGGCAGTGTCGCTCATTGAACGACCGTTTGCGACGAGATAGAACAGCACTACAGCGATAACCAGCACAAATAACGCAATAGTTGCAGGCGTCATAACTAATAATTGCTCGAAGCTAAACATACCTTACCTCTGTCAGTTGAAAATACATGATGCGGCGAACTTCGCTAAACAAGCCGTCACAGGTCATCAGGACCAGTTGCGGTTGGGCTGGGTTCTCATACAAGACGCTGGTCATATTTGGTTGGATGATTGCGTCGCGGCGATACGTATATTTGAAGACTAGTTTGTTGTCCGTTTTGATTGAGACGACATCACCGGCTTTGATCTGGGTAAGGGGAGCAAAAGCGGTGTCGCGGTTGTGACCATAGATGAATGTGCTGCCACGCTGATCGTTTGGCTGGTCGGTAATCGTGGCGTAAAAAGCGCTGGTGTCGTCGAGTGTCCACGATTGGTTCGAGCGATTGTAGTGACCCTCTTTGATTGGGAGCCGCAAATCAAGACGATCGACCGACAGCTGAACTGGTTGACCAGTTGCGACGACGTCTTTGATCGGTGCGACATAAGAAATGACTTGCGCCTGGGCGGGCTCTGGTTGGGGCAGCAGGGGCGTCAGCCCGACAAGGCCGACGAATGCTGCCACAGCCAAAGCATAAAGCCCAGCGATCCGTACCGAGAGTGGTGCGAGCTGGGCTTTATGAATCATGTGGTGGTCCTCGTTATGTAGTTACGGGGATTAAAGACCGCGGAAAGCGTTCTTGCGAACAGCGACTGCGACTGCGCTGACCAGGCCGGCAAGACCAGCAAGGATAGCGTACAGACCGAAGGCGGTGTTTGCACCAGTGTTAGGCAGAACTTCAGGAGTTTCACCTTGGCCACCAGGGGTAGTTGGTGTTTCTGGATCTGGGTTTTCACCAAGGACACAGTCGTCACCAGTTAGTTGAGCTTCAAGGGTTCCCTCGAAAGTCTTAGTTGCTTGGTTACCTTCAAACTCAGCACCCTTGTCAGCAGTTGCGACAACGCTGTAGTCTGCAGGACCTTCGGTGCCATCAGCGGTACCAGTAAAGGTAGCGTTTTCGATGTTACCGTAGATCAGCTTCTCACCAGCTTCACAAGTTGCAGCAGTGGTTGAAACACTAGCAGTTGCAACCAGGACTTCTGGTTCGTCACACTGTTCGCCAGTCAATGGACCGTCGAGTGTGCCGCGGAATTTCTTGGTGTCAGTACCATTTCCAAATTCTGCACCCTGGGTTGCGGTTGCAACAACTTTGTACTTTGCTGGACCTTCGGTGCCGTTAGCGGTACCAGAGAAGGTAGCGTTGACAATCTTACCGTAAACCAGTACTTCGCCAGTTTCACAAGTTGCAGGGGTAACTGAAATACGTGCTTGTGCACGAAGTGGAGCAACATCTTCACAGTCTACCTTAAAGACCTTACTCTTTGCTTTTTTGTCCTTCAAGTTTGGCTGGTTACCACTATTGTCCTTACCGTACAAAGTTGCTTTGTAGTGGCCGTTTGGCAAGTCGATTGAACCATCGTTAAGATAGATGGTTTCAGCATAACCAGACCCGTTTGTTGGGCCGAAAGCTACAGTTGGACCGGCTTGCACACTTTGTCCGCCACCCTGCGTGTTAAACAGAATGTAGCCATCTTGACCTGCGTCAAATTGGAAACCTTCTAAGTTAAACGTACAGACCTTAGGATCGTTACTTTCGGTACCAGATGGAGTACCCTTTTCGTGAATTTTTAATGTTCCATTGTTACCTGGCGCGTTGCCACCATTGGCATATACAGGCGCAGCAAGCGATGCAAGTCCAGCAAAGGCTAGAATACCTGCAATTGACAAGATTGAGATTTTCTTAATCATCTCTCTTATTCCTCCGTGGCTCCACGCCACATTTGGTTAATAATTGGTTAAAATTAGCTTTGATTTTGAGAATTTATTTTTATGATAAGCATTATACTCCTACTCCCATTTTTGACTTTTGTCAATATATATTGCATAAAACATAAGCAGTTTCTAACAGATAGGCAAGAAGAGGGGAGTTTGCTACACTCTTAGATAGTTATGGAAGCGACCGATCTCGAATCTGGCATTATTGCCCTCATCATCATCTTTCTCTTACTCTTTATTGATGTCTTTATCCGTATTTTTTTGGTCTTCTATATCCCGCGCAACCGCAAACCGACCGCAGCCCTGGCGTGGCTCCTCTTGATTGTTATTGCCCCGCTGTTGGGGACGATTTTGTTCCTCGTGATTGGCAGCACGAAACTATCACGAAAACGACGTCATATGCAGCGACAAATCGATTATCAATATCAGCGGTTTAACAATAACCTCAGACAAGCGGGATTAGCGGCCAAAATGGATAGCCATTACGGTGGGACGGCGCAACTGGTCGAACGCCTGACGTCACTGGCGCCGACCTCTGGTAATTCGTTCCGTATCATCAATGGTTATGACACCATCATCACCGATATGGCGCAGGCAATCAGCCGAGGGCAATCATACGTCTACGTCGAGTTTTTCGCCCTGGCACTGGACGAGGCGACCGAGCCGTTTTTTGACGCACTCGAGCTTGCCATCCGGCGGGGCGTCAAAGTGTACGTCTTGTTTGATACGCTGGGGTCGCGCAAATACCCTCGCTATAAAGAGATGAAACGTCGTTTAACAGATATGGGAGCGCAGTGGCGTTCAGTACTGCCAATATCATTCAAGCCGGGGCGATATAACCGTCCTGACCTTCGTAATCACCGAAAAATCGTCGTCGTTGACAACACTGACGCCTACATTGGCTCGCTGAATATGATTGATAAGACCTACCACCGTAAAGACGATATCTACTACGTTGAATTAGCGACCCATCTAAAGGGTCCGTCGGCGAACCAAGCGGCCGCTGTATTTGCCAGCAACTGGTACGGTGAAACAGGGGAAATGCTAAGACATTATATGAAAAACGCCACCAAGAACGCTCGGGGCAAAAATGTCGTGCAATTGTTGCCAAGTGGGCCTGGTTATCCGTGGCGCAATAACCTCAAAGCCTTTGTTGATTTGATCAATGGCGCCCATGAATCGGTCATCATTACCAATCCGTATCTGGTACCGGATGAATCGTTGCTTTCGGCGATTACCTCTGCGGCTCTCCGTGGTGTTCACGTATCGATTCTGAACTCGGAAGCGATGGACCAGTGGATGGTCGGGCACGCTCAGCGCTCGTATTACGAACAACTGATCAAAGCGGGTGTCGAGATATCTCTCTACAAAAAACCGCTCCTCGTCCACTCAAAATACCTAGCAATTGATAAGAAAGTCGCCATTATCGGCTCGAGTAACCTCGATATCCGATCGTTTGAGCTGAATCTGGAATGTAGTGCCATTATTTACGAGGCAAAAGCCGCTCGCAAACTATACAAACAGCATATGGAAGACCGCAAAAATAGCAATCTGATCAAGCTCGAACAGTGGCGCAAACGATCGCGCTGGCAGCGCTTCCTGGATAGTGTCGCCCGGCTGACCTCCGCGCTACAGTAGTTATTTACGTCGTTTTTGCTTTTTGGTGACGTCTTTTTTGAGCTTTGTGTAGCTCGTCGTCAAAGATTTCCAAAGCTTCGGAAAGACCGCTCGAAAACGTACGACCAATGCCGCCAAGCCGAAAACGAGTAACGCGAGACCGAGTTGCACCGCAAACGGTTGCAAGAACATCGTCGCCAGATCACCAACGACCACCCGTAACTGGGTGACCTGAATAAAACTGGCCAGCATGTTCGGGATAAATGGACCGACAAAGAAGGCGAGTAGCGTCGTTCCCGTCAAAACAGCCAAGGCAATATACAATCGACGAATACGGTCGGTCCGCCGCATCAAAACGTAGCCGATAAAGCTAGCCAGTGCCAGCAACCAAAGGAGTGGACCGATAATCAAGAAGGTGCGAATGTAGATCGACAGGTCGGGCAATGCTTGCGCGTCCAGGAGCACGATTCTGTCAGGAATAACCTCTGGATTAAACTGCACCTCACGGCCTTGGTTTTCAACGAATGAAATCAAGCCAGCAACCGGCACCTTAACGGTTGTCAATTCGAGGGCGATATCCTGTCGATCGGCGGTGGTCAGGTATTGATACGTACGAGAGATAGAACGGTTCAGGATCTGCTCGGCAAGATCACTCCCAAGCAGGTTACTGATAAAACTGGTCGCTTTTTCACCCAGCAAGCGATCGGCAACAGGGCGACCCTTAAAAATCTGAGCAACAACTGTTTCGGCAATCGCGTCGCGGCTGGTCTGCGACAATACGACCTCTTGCGCCTTCGTCGTAAACGCATCTTGGTTGAACACCGAGTGGTTGACCCAATACGCGCTCTGTGCGAGGAAATAACTGAGTCCCATCAAAACCACCAACACAACCGCAGCCAACTTTACCCCAAATGCACGCCATTTCATGACTAATTCTCCTAATTATGGCTCTATTGTACACCTTTCACGCTGTCGTGCTACTATGCTTCGATAACTGCAATTGTATTACCGGCAGGGTCTTTGAACCAGGCGATGTCAGGACCGGCGTTAGCGGCTTTGCCACGCAATACACCGCGATCATCTTGTTCGGCTGGTAAGTTTTCGTATCTTTCAAAGACGATGCCGTGATGGCCAGCCAAGTGATCGATCGCCTCGTTAATATCTTCAACGACAAAGTTAAGAGCAGTGTATGAGGCTGGTTCGTGATCTGGCTTTTCGTAAATAAAGAGCTCCGCGCCACCAGGCAGCTTGAGCTGAAGTCCCATCGTATCATCGACCAATTCGAGCGCGAGTGTGTCGACGTAAAATTCTTTGGCTTTTGCGATGTTATCCACTGACAAACCAGCGAAAGTATTGAGTGCGGTGATCATAAAACTCCTCCTGCTTATAGACTCAGTATAGCAGTGTTATGAGTTGATGACAGACGAGATGACGCGGTGGCCGACCTTGGCAAAGCGGGGGATTTCATAACCTGGGCCAGGGTAACCTTCGCCGGCGCGCCAAATGTCATGAACAAGATTTGTTGATAAGAGCAAGCGGTTTTTTGATCCGTGCGAAATCAGATCTGGGTTATTCATCGTGTAAAAAACGTCAAAGTGTAGATCGTAGGGAGCTGTGCCTCGCACTAAATAGCGACCACGACCATTGACGGTGTAAACCTCGCGAGCGTCGATACCCACCATACTCAGCGCAATGTCTCGCATCACCCCGTGCCCGTAATTCGCCGTCTTGCCAGCATCGACCCCAGCTCGCCCAAAATCTGTTGCGGTCAGGAAATCACCGCTCGCTTCGATGCGACGGAGCAAATCTGCTGGCGGCGATAAATCTGGAGTCGTGCCAACATCAAGAACAGGTATTTCTGGCAATGCCGGAGCGTCCGCCAAAAAAACGCCTGTTGCAACCTCTGAAAAACCATTCATGAGTACACTCTAACAGATGTTTTTATACCAATCGACTAATTTTTGAATGATTTGCTCATACCCGTGTTCCTCGACATACGCCCAGGCATCAACGTAGTCTTGATTATCTTTGACCAGTTGCTTATCCAGTTCGACCAGCTCGGACCGCTGTAAATCTTCTGTAAATAGTTTTTTCATGATGGCGTGGACCGGAATATGAATCAACACGTTCATATCATGATCTCCGTATAATTCTCGCCAGCCTGAAAGATAGTCGTACGTGTAGTCGGTCTTGGTATTCTCAGTCAAAAGTCGGTGCAAAAGTTCATGGGTGACGGTGACAATAATCTCATCAGGTGATTGAAAGGCTGGTCCGATAATCAACGGATCACTGATGGCGTTAAACCAGGGAACAACATAGACATCAATAGTCGACTGAGCAAATTCGAGTTCCATCGTTTTTGCCATTGCCGCAACTAACTGCGGGCCGACCAGTACCCACCAATCATGATACTTCCTCGCAATTGCTTCATATTCATCATACTCACGCAGGGGAGTGCCATCTCCCCAGGCTTCATTCAGCGTATGTGACGCTTCACCAGCGACGAGCCAGCCGTATTTGAAGCGAATCTGAGGTATAGAGTTGCGCATACTAACCAATCTCTTCGAGGACATCCTCGATTGAACCGACTCGGGTCACAGCTGGGTGAAGATAAAACACTGACAAATGGTTCAGTTGTCCAACAACGTAGACTTTTGGTTTGCCCAGAGCGTTTTGCAGGGCAAGAGCAGCGCCTAATTCGACATACATGCCTTTACCAACACTCTCGTTGTCGCTGCTGAGTACGTAGATGTCGCTATCGACGACACCCTGAATATCTTTTGCGGCGCGCAGACCAGATTCTTCAGGATTATTCAATTTATCTTGAGTACCACCCAAGAACACATCCACATTAGTCCAGTCGTGCGTCACCTCGTGACCGGCTTTTTCGACACGATCCATCATCTTGCGAATGTTATTGGCGTCATCGATTTGGCCGGAGATAAAGAATTTCATTAGTCTTTAGTATAAGCCTAGGCAAATTATCCCGCAACAAAGAGCTAGATAATTATTTTAAACAATGGTATAATTTTTTTGTCAATCTTTTGTTGATGTACCTACGACCGAAAGGCACCATGATGCACCCTGTATCTATCGCTGTAATCGTGTTCTCCATCCTGTTTGTCGGCTTCATTCTGTGGCTGCTGTACCAATCGTTCATCGCCGGCCCAAAGCGCCAGAAAGCGAAGCGCGAAGCGAAAATCCTCGAACAACGACAAGCATGGCTGGAGCAGTACCAGGCCTCGATTGGCGATGATCACAAACTCAGTGCGCTGCATAAACCGCACAAAGATTGGTCGAACGAAGAGACCGATCAGGCGTACGAAGAAGTTAAAAACGCTTGCCTCAGAAATAAAGAGCGTCGAGAGGCAGAGGACAAGGCGAAAGCAGAGAAGTTTTACCAGCGGCTTCGCAAGGAAACCGACCCACGCAGCCGCTGGATCCTGCTCATGCGAGAGAATGCACACGGCTTCGCAAATGCAACTATCTACGACGATGGTGATGTGTCGTTCGCTAACTATCTACACCAAGGTGTCGTTGAGTTCACCGCCCAGTTGCTGGCTGAGGCTCGAGATGGGAGCAGCGAAAGTTTCAAGCAACTGAGCAAGCTCATCTTTGAGCAAGGACGAGCCGGAATCAGCGTCTATAACAGAATCATGAGTGCAGACTACTCCATCCCGGATGACTGGGACGAACTGGTCGCGACGCTGTTCGAGCATCCGTCTGCCGACTTGTTTTTCCACCACAAGTACGAGCCGAACGCAGTTGCTCTAGCGGCTGTCGAAGCGCTCGAGTCACGCAACATCGTGCTTGCAAAGGCACTGTTGGCGTACAGCATGGTGCGCAAGTCACACGTGGCTGGCGGCAACACCTCATCATCGCACACGCAGTTGTACTGGCCGTACCGCGATGCAATCGGGCCAATTCACATGGCACAGCTCGCCGAAATGGTCAGCCACCTGCACCACGAGCGCGGTCTATTCCAACACGAAACGGATGTCGCAATCACGTCGTAGCCTCATCCAGACGAGAAGGGGCGGCGAGAGACTCAGTCTTTTGCCGCCCCTCGTAACACCTTTATCGGTGTTTTATTTTTGCTAAAGAATAACGCAATGCGTCCACACAACTTTGCTATAATTATTTTCACCCAGCGGCGGCACTTGCCGTGACCATAGGCACTGGTCAGTATGGGATATTCGCGACCCTCGCGACGGTACACTGGCCGTATGCCCGGAACCGAAGTAAGCCCGCGTTTCGTAGCACTCCAACGCTCACGTGCCCAGACGTGCGAACGAAAACCATGAGATTGCGAGAGCATGACCGAGAGCGTGTCATGCGATCGTAGCTCGGATATCCACGGGCGCTGACTACTTGCGCCGGACCCGATGCGGGCAGGGAAAAGTAGTACTACCCCCGATCTTCTACGTAAGCCAACGTAGAGGGTCGGGGCTTAACTTTTATAGATATCGCTGCACGACCTGTCGTAAACCGGGCGTAAAATCGTCAGGGCTCTCTGCGACACGTTGCTTGAGAAGAACAGGCGATAGCCATGCAACTTCACTCACTTCAGATTCCTGAAGGTGAAGATGTGTAACTTTTGGGATTGTCGCTTGAAATACGCCATGAAAGGCGAGTGTCGCTTTGCCGTCTGAGATGTCCTCTGTGTAAAACTTGCCCAAGAATTTCAGTTCTGCGACCACACCAATCTCTTCCTGCAGTTCCCTTGGGGCAGCTATTTCATACGTTTCGCCGTAATCAACATGTCCGGTCGCCGCATCAGTCCAGACATTTGGATATTTCTTTTTCAATGGGCTCCGCTTTTGTATTAGCACCTCTCCGTCTTCGTTCGTCACGATGATACGCACGAATCGGTGACGTAGCTTCTTTGCCCACGCCTCTTCACGAGTCGCGTAACCAAGTGGTTGATCATTCTCATCGACAATCTGGATTCTTTCTTTCATAAACCTCTCCTCAATCGTTCTTCGGTGTACGCATAATATAATCCATCCATATCTTGCCGAACTCATCTACCTTCTCGGCGTAATTAGCGACCATTAATCCGCGTGAAACAAAGACTTCTTCTAGTTCGGCCTGCGTCCATCGTTTTCGATATCTTTGTACAGTATTTGCGTAATCCTGTTTGACTTCAAATCCCTCACTAGGCTCAGGTGATTTCGTTGTACCGGTGAAAATCAGGCCACCAGGCTTGGTGATAGCGATAGCCTTGTCGAGAACCTGAATGGTGATGTCTTTAGGAAAAAGGTGTAAAAATGCGTACATTAACACGCCATCATAATGCTCGAGTGGGTAATCGACTTCGAGAAAATCCCCAACGACA
>JAUIDL010000024.1 GCA_030428585.1 bacterium
AGACTAGGACGCGTTTGGTGATACCTTCTTTTTCAACTGACAAGACGCGCGAGTGGGTCAGGATGGTCATGCCTTTTTGCTGAGTCAAGACGCGCTCCATCAGTTCACCAACTTCATCGTCTTGTTTTGGCAGCAGGCGAGAGGCTTTTTCGACAATGTAGACTTTGGTGCCAAAGGTGGCCATCAGTTGGGCGATTTCGACACCATGGGTACCGCCGCCGATAATCAACAGACTTTTTGGCGGGCGAATGGCTTCTAAAATGGTGCGCGGCGTGTAAAACTGCACATCGTTCAGGCCAGGAATCTTTGGTGTGGTCCAGTCAGACCCGGTCGCAATCAGGAACTGTGCTGCTGACAAGTGACGACGATTAACACTGATTTCATGAGGACTTAAGAAGTGAGCACTGGCATTAAAGGCGCTAATGCCGTGTTGCTCGTAGAATTTGCGGTTACCCCCAGCGCCGGTGCGCTTGACGGCTAATTCTTTCCAGGCGCGCAGAGATGGGTAGTTGTAGCCAACGGTCGAGGTTCTGAGACCGAATTTACTGCCGTGACGTGCCGTGTCGTATAAATGAGCTGCGTGCAACAAGGCTTTGGTCGGGACGTCACTCCAGTTCGGTGAATCGCCACCAAAGGTATCGTTTTCGATGACCGCCACGCGTTTACCAGCTCGAGCGGCGATGGTTGCTGCCGCGCTTCCGGCGGCGCCGCTACCGATGACAATCAGGTCGTAGTCAAAACTGTGTGAGTGAGCCATGCGTTATTTCCTTTTTAGATAATGTTTTTGTGTTGTTCGTACAGATAGGCCGCGTCGGGATGATGGGTGCGCAGATGCCGACCAGCGACTCGTCGCAGATCATGACTGGTCACTTCTGGGTGGGTATCAAGCCAGCCAAGGACATCGTCGGTCACGGCTCGGGCGATAGATTCGGCGTGACCTTCGGGCGCACCAGCGCTAATGCAGGCGGCAACGACACTTTTGTGCAACTTTTCGCGGGCAAAGCTTTCACTCGGTCGTTGGCCGTGCCGTTTGATAATGTCGATTGCTTTGCCTTCGGCCATCTACGATACTCCAACGACATCGGTGATAATCTTGCAGACGTAGACAAAGAAGCCGAGGATGGTCAGGGCGCTCCCGGCAGCAAATTGCAAGAAGTGCTTGTTGTCTTCACGCCATTTTTGGATGGCGCTGATACTGTGGCCGCTGCTGATGAACACCCAGACACTACCAAGCGTAATCAGAGAAATGACGGTGTAAATACCGATACCGACTAATTGCCAGGCGGTCGGCAGCTGTACTAAGACGAGAGCGCTGATAATAATCGGTGCCAGGATAAACAATGCTTCACCGATGACACTGGTTAAGCCCAGGCTAAACGCTTCGGCAGTATCTTTGGTGGCTTTGCTACGGTTGGCCAAGTGACGAGCAAACGCGCGCGGTACCCACAGGGTGGTACCCTTATCTTTACGGTAGTAAAATACCCAGACCGATAGTCCAACACCAACCAGCAGACCGCAGGCAATCGCCCAGATGTACTGTGGGGCCGAGCTGCCAAAGAAGTGCTGGAATAGGTAGGCGACAAAGGTGAGCATTAGCAGTGTCATAATGCCGGCACCAGTGACAAAACCAAAGGTGAGGCGGAGCGTTCGAGCTTGGGAACGTTTAGCGCCCAGCGAGTGACCACTCAGCAACGTTAAGACGCTGACGCTCAGTTGAAAGCTGGCGTGGATCAGCGCTGCGAGGGTGACGATAGCGAGCGATGTAGCAATGTCCATGATTGTTTATTTTTCGATTCCTCTTGCCTTGTTTATACCATAAGCGGTACACCTCAGTCAAAAATCTGTCACAAAAGTATTGACTTTTAAACACGCTTGTGCTTTAATAGGTACATAAGCCAATAAAAACAAAAAAAGGCAATAAAGAAATGAACACCAACAGCAACAACAGCATCGAAAACGTCACCATGAGTGAAATTTTGGAAGTCGCATCGTGGGATCGTCCACGAACCAACGCCGAACTCATTAGTTTTATCGAATCACGTGAAGCCGCTTTGGCTCAGAAATAATTACCCAGCTATTCGTTATTGTGGCCGTTTTATCGGCAAAAAAGAGCAGGGGAGTGCATTGCGGCACTCCCCTGCTCCCTTTTATAGTAAAAATTACTCGTCGATTTTCTCGAGGTATACGGTCAAATTACTGCGAGAATAGTCGATAATGCCGTCAGCGCGTAATTGGTTGAGCGCCAAGGACGTGGTTTCACGCGTTGCGCCGATCATACTCGCCAGGTCTTGGTGGGTTAACGGCAGGCCGTATGCAGAGAAATCGACGGTCGGCTCACCACTCAACCGCTCTGCGAGATAGCGTAAGGTATACACTAATTTCTCACGGACACTGCGCCGTTCGGTCGAGTCGAGGCGTTCTAGGAAATCATCGTAGTGCTGACTCATCCCTTTGGCGATCTGGGTCATCACCTCTGGGTTTTGTGTCGCTTCGGCGAGTAATGCCGCTTTGTCGATGGCGTACATCGTACCATCGGTCAGTGCGGTATAAAAATAACGGACATCACCGCGGGCGCTGAAAAGGCGTTCAGTCGGGATCACATCGTATCGGCCGGCTAGTAGTAATAAGTGCTCGGTCCCAGAGGCGCCGATCGAACCAACCGTTACAAAGCCTTCGCGGATGGCAAAGATTGTTTCGGCTGAATCACCCGGCTGTAAAATGATTTCGCCACGGGTAAACGAACGGATGGGAAATTGTTTAATAAAGTCGATACTGGCCATTTGTTTTAGTATAAAGCAGTTTCTGTAAGATATCGTACATACAGTTTCTTATCAGGTTTTTATAATCATCACCATAACCAAATGAGGAGAGCATATGAGTTACAAATTTATTCCAACCAAAGTTCATGGCGTTCTCGATTACATTGTGGCGGTTGTCTTGCTGGCGACGCCATTCGTATTTGGGTTTGCCGACATGGGCGGGCCAGCCGTCATCATGCCGATGGTACTGGGAGCAGGTCTGATTCTGTACAGTCTGTTAACCCGGTACGAGTGGGGAATTTTCAAGGTGATTAGCATGCCATACCACTTGATTTTCGATGTCGTGGCGTCGCTGTTCTTGATCGCATCGCCGTTTTTGTTCGGCTTCTACACGATGGAGCCAACGGTGTGGTTGCCACACGTTCTGGGTGGTATCGCTGTGATAGCAGTGGTCATCTTTTCGCAAACACAGCCTGGTGAAGGTGGTGTGTACAAGAGTTAAGCCGTTTCCTCCTGCTGTTGAGCGTCCTTATGCCAAAGGGCGCTCTTTTTTGTAAAAAACTAATTGTCTATTGCACACTTACTATACTTAGTGTTAAAATAACACTATCGGAGGAACGAGAGCTTTCCGAATAACTCATCCGAGCGTCAACGACAAGCGAGTGCTCGCGTTGGTATAAGAGAGGCGAATTGCCCCCACGGCTTTTGTAGCGTGGGGGCTTCTCAATTTTCAAACTGCTTAAGATTACGGGTGTATACTGAAGTTATATGAAAACTACGCGAACCTCATCAAAAAAGTCGACCGCCAAGGTCGCAGCAGATGTCCAACAAAATACCCCAGCGGTTGTCATTCTGCAGTGGCTAACGTATGCCTTTTGGGGCTGGGCCGCGCTGGCGATGACGATTTTGTCGTCGATTGTGGCGTCTTTTGTTATTTCTGGCCAAAGTCAAGGTGTTGAACCGTTAGCTTACTTTATTGGTGCGGTGGTGGTGATTCTGCCGATTGCCTTGGTTTGTGATCTGATCTTTTCTAAAAATGAACGAAATCATAAAGCCGGAGTCGCCCTCGTCATTATGGTCATTCACACCGTACTGTATGCATTATTGGCGGTGGCTGGATTAGCGAGCGTCGTTTTTGCGCTGATTAGTATGCTGCTGCCGACCGCTGACACCACGTGGCCAGTTGTTTGGCTGCTGACGTCGTTAGTCGCGACAGTGTCGTATGCTTTGGTACTGCTGCGAATTATTTATCCGCGGGTTGGTACGAAGCTTCGATTGCTCGTACGAACACTGTTGGTTTTATTAGCGCTGACCGCCGTCGTGTGGGCGATAGCAGGGCCGATTACGCAGAGTATTGTTCGTCGTGACGACAACTATACTCAGGCGGCGGCGTTCTCGACGACCGGTTTGATTAGCGGGTATGCGTACCAAGAGGGCACGTTACCAGCGAGTTTGGATGCTGTTCAGGCATATGTCGATGAAGGATATTACGTTGATAATGAATCACAGCTTGCCATCGAACAATCAATCGCGAACGAGACAATTACCTATAAACCGAATATCCAAAAACCAACTGAAGATGCAACGGGCAAGACATTCTATTATGAGATATGTGTTGTGTACCAATATGACGATCCAGTACGACAGGAAGGTTCGAAGGATTTTTACCTTGACTACACGACATCGTCTGAGAGGGATAGTGCGATGCCGGTTTTGAACGGGACTTCGGACAAAGCGGGTGAGCATTGTTATGAACTATATGTTACCGTGCCTGACGATAATGGTGTGATTGAACCAGCGAAGCGGTAAATTAACAGAGCCCCGCACCAAGCGGAACGGGGCTCTGACTTGGTCGGGGCTAGTAGGCGGACTTCGCACGGGACAGCGGCATGGGCTGCTGCATGATCTCGGCGTCGTCGTCGGCACCGTCGCCGAACGAACGCGCGTACACGCGGCAACTCGCCTTGGCGTCGTGGCGGCTGCGTTTGATCTCGGCGTCCGCAACGGTCTGATAGCCGAGGTCCATGTTGAAGCTGCCACCCTTGCGGGCCTTGTCCGAATGGGCCATACGAGTATTTCCTCTCATCGAATTCCAAACGGTTAATTTTTATTATAGCATATAATAATAAATAAAGCAATAGCTTTATAAATCTGATATGATACAGGTAATGCTTGAATCATTGATAAAATTGACCGCGAAACAATGCGCGAGCTGATAACGCAAAACGTCAAGCTGGTGAGGGCTTGACGAGATAAATTCTGGTAGCAGCGACTGGGATTGAACCAGTGACCTTAGGCTTATGAGTCCTACGCTCTAACCAACTGAGCTACGCTGCCAGACTAGAGATAAGTCTAACAAAAACAACCCCTTTTGACTAGGGGTTGCCGCCCAGGCGGGTGATTTCGGCGTCGATGCGGACCAGTTCGTCGTGGTGTTCATTGACCATGCGCGTCCGTCGGTCTAATAGTTCTTGCAATTCTCGTTCGTTGCGCTGGCGTTGTTCGGTTACTTGCTCCATGTGCTTTTGGTGTTCACGAGCTTTTTGTTCCAACTTAACTGCGGCAAGCGCATGCACCTGGGCACTTCCATCATTACCTACACCTTGGCGCTGGGAGGCCTTTTCCCGTTCGCGGGCTGCTTGGTCATGAGCGTCGCTAATTCGGGCTTGGTCATCTTGTAATTGTTTATCAAGTTGTTGAATATCGTCGGTCATTAGTACCTCCTTCATCTACCATTATCGCGAACCAATCTGATGATTAACTGAAGTGCTCACTTTCAAATATAGAGTATAATAAAGACATACCACGCGATACTCACTGGCTTTATGGCTAAGCGTCCCTCGCGCATCGGTCATTCACTTGTCTTCGGACGCCTGACAGGAAACGGGTCAAACGGACGGGCAAGACAATCTAAAAGCGTTTCTTTTTGATAACTCTCAAGAGGATTTTTAGAATGAATGACGAGATCTATATCAATGAACGGGTAGAGGTGATTGCTCGCTTTGGCGGTGGCCACCACCCGTGTCACCCAGTGAAATTTCGACGGGCGAGTGGGCGAGAAATCGACGTCACCGAACTTGGGTTGCGTCACCCCGTCTATAACGGCAAAAAGACAGTGCACATGTTTGACGTGACGGACGGCGGGGCGGATTATCGGCTGGAATTTGATAGCGAGCGACTGACCTGGCATTTGACGATGGAGGCGGATCACTATGAGTGAGTTTAATCATGAACGGCCGCTGATTATGCATATCGATTTAAACAGTTGCTTTGCGACGGTGGAACAGCAGGCTCGGCCACAGCTACGGGGAAAACCAGTGGCGATTGTGAACCGTCGGACAGAACACACGGCGATTGTGACAGCGAGTTATGAGGCCAAAGCAGTCGGGGTCAAAGTAGGGATGCGCTTTAAAGAAGCTCGTCAGCTCTGTCCTGACCTGATTGCGCTCGAGAGTGACCCGGCTAAATATCGCTACGTCTATCACCGGCTACTCGACATTATGCAAGATTATTCAGCCCACGTGACGATGAAAAGTATCGATGAAGGGGTGATTGATTTTCACGATGCGCCCGAGAGTATTCGCAGCCGTGATTTAGTCGAAATTGGGCACGAAATCAAACGGCGGTTACGCGAAGAAATTGGGGTTTGGATGCGCTGCAATGTCGGGATTGCGACGAACCGATTCTTGGCCAAAACAGCGGCTGGGCTCCATAAGCCAGACGGGTTGGATGTCATCATGCCACACAATATACGCGAGGTGTTAGGGGAGTTAGAGTTGACTGATTTGACGGGAATAGCGTGGCGCAACGAGCATCGACTGACGGCGGTGGGTATTATGACTCCCCTGCACTTTCTGGATGCCAGTCCCGAGGTGTTGCACAAAATGGTGTTTCAGAGCGTTGTCGGAGAGTGGTGGCATCAACGACTGCGGGGTTGGGAAGTCGATGATGTTGACTATGATATCAAGCGCGTCGGGCGGCAGTATGTGTTAGAACGATTCGATTTGAACCATGACGAAGTGCTGGGGCGGCTGCATCATTTGTGTGAGTCGGTGGGCAGTCGGTTGCGGAGTCAAGATAAAGCGGCCAGGGGAGTCTACGTCTATGCAAAATCACGGACATCAGGCTATTGGCACTCCTCTACCCTGGCTTCCCTGCCCTTTTCGTCTGACGCAACAATCTATAGTATCGCCCGCCAATTGTTTGCGCGGGCGCCATCGGATGCCAAAGAAATCGGCATTCATTGTTATGCGCTGGAGGCAACTGTCGATCCACAACTGAGTTTGTTTCAGGAAGAAATTGTCCGTGAGCGACAGGTGACTGAGGCAATCGACATCATCAATCGTCGCTATGGTGACCGTACTATCCATTCGGCGCATACGTTAGAATCAGGTGTCTACGTCAAACAGAAAATTCCGTTTGGCAGTACGCGGTATCTGTAGATGACTCGCCAACGGCGTCTATATCTGTTAAAATAGTAATAATTATTTTGTATTAATCTAACACTTGGAGTCGATATGTCTGGACATAGCAAATGGTCAACTATTAAACGCGAAAAAGGGGCGAAGGACGCCAAGCGCGGTGCTGTTTTTACAAAAATCGGCAACCAGATTGCCATTGCTGCACGTGGAGGCATCGATCCAGCGATGAACTCGGCACTGGCGTTAGCGATCGATAAGGCTAAGCAGGCCAACATGCCGCAAGCCAACATCCAACGCGCGATTGATCGAGTGGCGGATAAGAACGCTGCACAACTTGAAGAAGTCACTTACGAAGGTATGGGGCCAGGAGGGGTCGGCATTATTATTGAAACCGCGACTGATAACAAGAATCGTACGTTCCCGGATGTGCGAAACGCATTATCGAAAAATGGTGGGCGAATTGCTGATGCCGGCAGCGTCATGTTCCAGTTCAATCGAAAAGGCGTGATTACGGTTAGTCCAGCAGGTGAAGAAGCGTTGCTGACGGTACTCGACGCAGGCGCCGAGGACGCCGTTGAAGAAGGTGACGAGATGATTGTTTACACCGACCCTAAAGATCTAGCAAAAGTTCGCCAAGCGATTGTTGACGCGGGTGTGACGGTCACCAGTGCCGAGCTTCAATATGTACCAACAATGCCTGTGGTGATTGACGACCGCGAGACGGCTGAAAAAGTGATGAAAGTCATGGACGCCGTCGATGATTTGGATGACGTCACAAACGTCTCGACGAACGCTGACATTACCGTCGATCTTGACGATTAATTCCCCACTTCACGCTTAGTTAATCCTTGCTCGCTACCATAAGAGTATGTCGAAGCGAGCAATACTGATATTACTGAATCTGGTCCTGACAATCAGCACGTGTGCACTCCCTGCGCACGCCGCTTCGGCAACTATAGTTATTTCGGCTGCGCATGCGGGTGTCACGGGTGGTGCGACGCAGGAATTTGTCATCGTTCACAATAATAGTGCTGATGCTATCGATATGACTGATTGGTGTCTGAAGAATAAGTCGGCTGTTGCTTTCTATTGCTTCACGCCAACACAGGCGGGCGAACAGCTGTGGCTTGATGCCTACAGTTCAGTGCCGGTCGTTTCAGAAGTCTTTGCTGCGCTGAATCCTGAACGTGAATTCTTATCAGTATTTACTCCAACGCATCAAACGAGCGGCAGTCTGGTGGGATCGAACGATACGGTGACACTGGTCAATACCGAAGGCACGTTGCAGGCACGGATGTCCTGGAGTACAACGGCGACCAATGGCTTTTATCGTCAGCTCCCAATTGTGACGGTAGATCCTCTGGCTTACGACGACGCTCAGCTGGTAGAGGTCACACTAATTGGTGAATTGCCAGCCGATGGAATCTTTACCACGATCACCGAAGAAGAACTTCCTGAAGAGACACCTGAGTCGATATTGCCCACACTACGGATTACCGAATTATTACCGAATGTTGAAGGCAGTGATGACGGTAAAGAATTTATCGAATTGTTGAACACTGGCTCTGAACCGGTCAACACGGAAGGCTTGTTGTTTGAACTCGGTGTTGCGAGTCTTAAACGCATCGCGCTCCCAGCGGCCATTATCGAACCCGGGAAGTACTATTACGTGAGTAATGACCAACTCAAATTCTCGTTAGTCAACACGACAGGGCAGGTCAAACTACTGACAGCGCAGGGTGATGTGATTGACGCAAGCTACGCGTATGAAAATCCTAAAGATGACATGGCGTGGGCGCTGATTGATGGCGTGTGGCAGTATTCAAATCAGCCCACACCTGGAGCACTGAATCTGGCTTCGTTAGCGGCTCCATTAAAGCCAGCTGCCGCCAGTGTGCTAAAACCATGTCGCTCTGATCAATATCGAAGTCCAGAGACCAATCGCTGTCGCAAAATCGCGGCGGCGACAACTAAAAAACCATGTAACGCCGATCAGTATCGCAGTCCCGAAACCGGTAGATGTCGCAAGATTGCCACGACGGCCACGCCGACTCCCTGCAAGGAAGGCTGGGAGCGCAACCAAGAAACCAATCGTTGCCGCAAAATAAAGGCAATGACAACGGCTGACTACGGGGTGCTGAGTGCAAAAAGTACCGATGACGAGCAAGGGTGGTACTGGGTGTGGGCTATTGCAGCCGCGGTCCTACTGGCAATTGGGTATGCAGTGTGGGAATGGCGCGATGTCTTGCGGCGA
>JAUIDL010000025.1 GCA_030428585.1 bacterium
CTTTAGTAGTCAAAGCGACGGGTTGCGAGAGTTGTTGGTTGCAAGTTTCTTATCAGAGAAGACGGCAACTCCCGCTAAACTGACCTCTGGATCACAGGAACATGTCGAAGCCCTCGAGCTTGCGTGGCACGCGCCACTGACAACCGTGACTAACGACTTGCGGACACTTTTGTCACCACAGCTAAAGTCATACAAACTCAGCGCCACACACCTCAATACATTCTTGGATGTCACCCGAGGCGGGCCACAAACCTTTCTGATGAACAACTTGTTGCATTTCCCAAGCGCTAAATCAGCGGCGGCGGCCTATGGCTCAGCGATGCACCGAACCTTGCAACTGGCACATTTCCACGTTGCTTCGACCGGCGAACAAAAGCCAGCCGAAGACATCTTGCACGATTTCGAACGTCAACTCGACAAAGAACAATTGTCCGAAGCCGACCACGCGACGTATCTACAAAAGGGAAGTGACGCGCTGAATTTATTCCTCGAGCAACGACCCGACGCCTTTACTGTTACCCAAAAAGCCGAATTAAACTTTGCCGGCCAAGATGTACACATCGATGACGCGCACATCACCGGTATGCTAGACGTCGCCGACCTGAACATCAAAGAAAAAACGATGACCGTCACCGATTACAAAACTGGCACGCCAATCAAAGACGGCCGCGCCAGCTCAGAGTACGACAAGATAAAACTGCATAAATACAAGCAGCAACTGATGTTTTACAAATTGCTGGTTGAGGGCTCACGCGACTATCACGACTACACGGTCACAGCAGGCGAATTACTGTTCGTTGAGCCAAATAAATTCCAAGAGATTGTCTCGACACAGATCGCTTACGACGACCAGGAACTGGCTGAGTTCCGTCGTCTGATCGCCACTGTGTGGCAACGCATCCAATCACTCGACCTGCCAGATATCAGTGACTACGAACCGAACCTCAAAGGTATCTTGGCTTTCGAGGCAGACCTGCTTCAGGACACCTCACCCCTTGACCAATAGCGCTTATCCGTGGTATAGTAACTGTTGGCATTGATGGAGGACGCGTGAAAAACGCAGCACAAAAAACTCGTGGTGATTTTTTCTCGCGTTCTCTCTGCCGTACATTGACAGAGACAGCGAAAATACAGACTTTTTGATCGGTCTGGGGCGCTGCTGAGTACAGAAGCGCCTCGTCATAGACGTCAAAAAGTCTTGGGGCTCTCGCCCTATCGTTCATGCCGAACCACCTCGAAGCGTGTCGCGTGGAGTCCAAACCCTCGCGACACGTAGTAGTAAAGCGTCACGTGCCTGAGGGCGCGACAAGCAGGACGGTAGGGCTGAGCCCCACCTAATCGGGGTGCCGCATCGAGAACAACGTCGTTCTTCGATGCGGCATCTCGTCCAAGCCACCTCCGGACACACCCCGTCTCGGAGGTTGAGTTCCCGCATGGGAGCTCACTTTCGAGAAGAGAAGGGGAGTACCCAACTATGGCCGGAAACGGTTATGCCCGACAGATCGAGCACGTGCAGAGCAAGCTCGACCGCACAGGTTCGATCAGCCCGAGCGACCCCCACGCCCAGACCTTGCTGCGTGCAGCACGTCAGGGCGACCCGTCCGCTCGAGCATTCGTCGCCAACAGCGGTCTTCAGGGCAAGATGCGCTAGACCACGTTGCCGTCGCCCCCATGGCGGCAGCGATAGTGAGCCGGTATTCGGGATATTCGGCTTGCGGGAGCGCAGTTCGGGAGAATCTACCCGACGACACGGACTGTGTAAAATAGGGCTCTCGAGATACATCGCTGTCTCTGTCCTTCTCCTTATCCTAATAATTAAAAGATTGTTATGATAAGGAGAAGCGTATGAAATCATTTTGGCAAGACCTACCACGACCATTCTTTATATTGGCCCCGATGGAGGCCGTGACTGACGTGGTTTTTCGCCACGTCGTTGCGCAGGCCGCCGCGCCTGATGTCTATTTCACCGAGTTCACTAACTCAGCCAGTTATTTTAGCGAAAAAGGCCGCCACAGTACGCGTGGTCGTTTAGCATTTACCGAAGACGAGCAACCAATCGTTGCCCAAATCTGGGGAACCAACCCCAAGCATTTTGCCTTCATGGCAAAGGGGATGAAAGAGCAAGGCTTTGCCGGTATCGACATCAATATGGGCTGTCCTACTAAAGACGTCGTCAAAACAGGTGCTTGTAGTGGCCTGATCCGCACGCCAGAACTCGCCGCAGACATTATTGCCGCCACCAAAACCGCTGGCCTGCCGGTCAGTGTGAAAACCCGACTTGGCTTTCTCGAAACCGACGAGTGGCGTGATTGGCTGACGCATATCCTCAAACAAGACATCGTCAACCTCACTATCCACTTGCGGACGCGAAAAGAAATGAGTAAAGTCCCAGCGCACTACGAACTCATCAAAGATATCGTCGCCTTGCGTGACGAGATCGCACCGCACACCTTACTGACTATTAACGGTGATATTCGCGACCGCCAACACGGCCTCGAACTCATCGAAAACACCGGCGTTGACGGAGTCATGATTGGCCGCGGCGTCTTTACAAATCCTTACGCCTTTTCAACCGAGTCGCGACCACGGACACAACAAGAACTACTCGGTCTCTTAAATTTGCATCTTGATTTGTTCGATCAGTACACAAAAACGCTCGAGCCACGACCGTATGATCCGCTCAAGCGTTTCTTTAAGATTTATGTGCGTGATTTTCCCGGAGCGGCTGAACTGCGCGACCAATTAATGCACAGCAAGTCGACCGACGAGGCGCGCGAGATTATTTCCCGCGTGACGTCGGAGCAAACGTAAACGCCCGAGTCTGCCCTGAAAGCTCAGCCACTGCTTGAACGGTCAGTTCACTAATCAACTGTCGGCGTTTTGCGCCCGGTAACCGTGATTCGCCACCAACAGTTGCTGGATCGATCGCATCACCAAAATGGATTTCGAGGATAGCGCGTCGTGCAAATCGATCTGTGTACCGAAGCCCCACGGGTAGGATGGGAGCACCGGTTTCAACCGACGCAAACGCCATGCCTGGCAAGGGTTCATATAACCGTCCATCCCTTGAACGTGTTCCTTCAAAGTGGAGACCAATCATATCTCCATCTTCAACAATCCGCTCGGTATCAGCTTTTAATCGCTTCAACCCCGCGATGCTTCCGGTTCGATCAACCGGGAACTGTCCAGTTCTTTCTAGATAACGCTGAATAGAGCCACCAAGAATTCCTGTATCATTTATGCCACCGCCGTTGAAATAGTCTTCTTTTGCACCAAAACGCGTTTTATATCCGGTTTCGTCGAAAATAACTTTGGCGATAGCAAACGAGTCTGCCATACGAAGATGATTTGCCGCGACAATCGCTGGACCGCGTTGGGTTTGTTCAAATAAGTTATCCAGTCCTACGGGACGAATAGCGTATCGAGGCGCCAATACGAGCGAGGCAAGTTTGTGTCCTGATTCAAAATGGTCATTCGTTGTGTCAGAAGTATCTTCGGGAAATTGTTCAGTCATGCAGGTGATTTTATACTATCCTAACGTCGCTGTCGACGGCGCAAATCAGCCACACGCAGACGGACCATATGTCGGTCAACCAACTGTCGAGCCTGATCGAGCTCAATAGAGTCTTTTGCCTCGTCACGCATTTGCAAGGCACGTTCCAGCGCGGCGCGCGATTCTGCCTCGACAATGTCATCACCATGGTCAGCTTCGTCCACTAACACACGGATAGCGTTCGGGTTTACTTCAACCACGCCACCGCTAATGGCAAAGTATTCCAGCTGTTCATCACGATCAGCTTTTTCGTGGCGAACAGCCAGTGCACCGGGAATTGCCAAGGTGACTAATGGCTCGTGACCAGGAAAAATAGCAATCTCGCCATCAGCTGTTGGCGCAATTAATTCGTAGATCTTTTGATCAACGCGCACTCCTTGCAAGGTTATCAGCTGCAGATGCATCTACTTCGCCTTTTCCGCCAATGTTCCGTTCACCATATAGAACCAGTCTTCTGGTTGGTGGTCGTATTTTCCAGCCAAGATGTCGGCGAAGTCACGAATAGTGTCTTCCAACTTAACGTAGGTGCCTGGGTTGCCGGTAAATTTCTCGGCGACGTAAAACGGCTGAGACAAATAGCGCTGAACACGACGCGCACGGGCCACGGTCTGCTTTTGGTCATCCGATAATTCATCCATACCCAAGATAGCGATGATATCTTGGAGCTCTTTGTATTGTTGCAGCACGCGTTGAACTTCGCGGGCAACGCGGTAGTGTTCGGCACCAACAATTTCTGGATCAAGACTGGTCGAGCTCGATGCCAAGACGTCAACCGCTGGGTAAATACCGATCTCCGTCAGCGCACGGTTCATCACAATCGTCGCGTCCAGGTGAGCAAAGGTCGTCGCTGGAGCAGGGTCGGTCAAGTCGTCAGCTGGCACATAAACGGCCTGGACTGAGGTAATCGAACCTTTTTTAGTCGAGGTAATTCGTTCTTGGAGCATACCCATTTCTTCTTGCAGGTTTGGCTGGTAGCCCACCGCTGATGGCAGACGACCAAGCAGAGCAGAGACTTCAGCACCAGCCTGGGTAAAGCGAAAGATATTATCGATAAACAGCAGGACGTCTTTACCTTCATCACGAAAGGCCTCGGCCATCGCCAGACCCGACAGTGCGACGCGTAGACGAGCTCCTGGTGGTTCGTTCATCTGTCCAAACACTAGGCTGGTTTTGTCCAGCACGCCGGCTTCTTCCATTTCGTAGTACAAGTCGTTTCCTTCACGGGTTCGCTCACCAACACCAGCGAAAACCGAGTTACCACTATGGAACTTGGCGATGTTGTTGATCAGCTCGGTGATTAGGACGGTCTTTCCGACACCAGCACCGGCGAACAGACCGGCTTTTCCACCTTTAATCAGCGGTGCAATCAGGTCGACGACCTTAATACCGGTTTCCAGAACCTCAGATTTATTCGACTGTTCGGAAAGAGGCGGAGCAGAGCGGTGAATTGGCGCGGTTTCGCCTTTTGGCGCTGGCTTGCCGTCGATGGCTTCACCAACGACGTTAAACATACGGCCTTGAGTCGCGTCACCAACCGGCACGGTAATCGGAGCGCCCGTCGCCGTCACCGCGTCACCACGCTGCAGGCCATCGGTGCTCGAAAGGGCAATCGTTCGTACGGTCGTCTCGCTGAGGTGTTGCGCAACTTCCAGCACCAATCGTCCTCGCTCGGTCTTAATTTCAAGCGCGTCATAAATTGCGGGCAAGTCGCCGTCAAATTCAACATCAACGACAACACCAACAATTTGTATGACACTTCCTGTATTTTTGCTCATCTGCTTCTCCTGTTTCATCTGCTTACTCATTCATCGCCTCCACACCACCGCTAATTTCTGCTAGTTCTTGGGTGATTGCCGATTGGCGGGCTTTATTCATCTCTAACGTCAAGTCATCAATCAAGTCCGAGGCATTATCTGTCGCGTTCTTCATAGCGAGCATTCGCATGCTGTGTTCGCTGGCGCGGGCCTCTAACAGTGCCTGGAAAATCTGCGCCCCAACTAATCGATAGGCGACACCGTTCAGTACTTCTTCGGCACTTGGCTCGTAGACAACGTCCGGTGCGACGCCAGGTTCCTCGGCTGGCTCAAATCCAGCAGGCAAGACGCGAGTGATGGTAGCTTTTTGGTCAATACTGCTGTGAAAGGCAGTGTAGAGCACATCGACGGCGTCGACTTGGCCACTCTCGAACAAGTGGCGAGTGCTATCCATAATAGCGTGAATTTCGCGACCACCAGGGCGGTCAGGTAATTCTTGGTATGAACCCAACACTTCAGTGTCTTTGAGGCGGGCGACGAATTGGGCGGCTTTGCGACCAATCGTAATCGTCGTGTTTTTAATACCGGCTTTGTCATCAGCCACCAGTTCGTTGGCGTACAGTCGGACAACGTTCGCGTTGTACGCACCAGCCAGACCTTTATCAGAGGCAATCACAATCATTAATCGTGTCTTGACGGGACGCTTCTTGAACAAGGCGTGTTCTTTGACAGAAGTGTGCTTCGATAAGGCTGTCAATAATTGACGCGCAGCTAGTGTGTACGGCGCCGACAATTTCGTCGCGTCCTGTGCGCGGCGCATTTTACTGGCCGCCACCAGCTCCATCGCCTTGGTGATCTGGCGCGTGCTTTTGACCGAGCGAATCCGTCCCTTTAATGCCTGGGTTGATGCCATCGACTAGTCCTCAAAGCCTTTCGCCACTTTTTTCGCGGTTTCAGCGATAACTTTTTCGGTTGCCTCGGTTGGTTTGTCGCCCTCATCCAGTGTCTGCATGGCTTTCTTGTGATCAGCCCAAAGCTTGGTCAGGACAGCTTCCTGAGCTGGCTTGATGTTCGCGGCGGGAATATGGTCGAAGTGTCCACCAGTCACAGCAGCGATACTGGCGACTTGCTGCCAAACGCTCAGTGGTTGATATTGCGGTTGCTTCAGCAGTTCGGTCAAGCGTTGTCCTCGATCAATTTGCTTTTTGGTCGCATCGTCGAGGTCGCTGCCAAACTGGGTAAAGCTGGCCAGTTCGCGGAATTGACTCAGACCGAGCTTCAGATTGCCGCTAACACCCTTAACCGCCTTGGTCTGAGCAGCACCACCGACACGAGAAACCGACAGACCAGCCGAAATCGCCGGACGAATACCTTGGTAGAACAGGTCGGTTTCAAGGAAAATCTGACCGTCAGTAATCGAAATCACATTCGTCGGAATGTAAGCGCTAATGTCACCAGCTTGGGTTTCAATAATCGGCAGGGCAGTCAACGATCCAGCTCCTAAGTCATCAGATAATTTTGCCGAGCGCTCAAGCAGGCGAGAGTGCAGGTAAAAGACATCACCAGGATAGGCTTCACGACCCGGTGGGCGACGCAGCAACAACGACATCTGGCGATACGCCACGGCGTGCTTGGTCAAGTCATCGTAAATCATCAGGGCGTGGCCTTTGTTGTCGCGGAAATATTCACCCATCGCTGTTCCCGAGTACGGTGCGAGGTAGAGCAGAGAGGCTGGGTCAGACGGACTGGTGGCGACGACAATAGTCTGATCCATCACACCTTCGTGTTTGAGACGGTCGACCAGTCGAGCAATCTTCGATAGTTTCTGACCAATCGCGACATAGACATTAATGACACCGGTCTTTTGCTTGGCCTGGTTAATCATCGTGTCGATAGCCAGCGCCGTCTTACCGGTCTGACGGTCACCAATGATCAGCTCTCGTTGTCCGCGGCCGATTGGGAACATTGCGTCAATCGAGACAATGCCTGTCATTAGTGGTTCGTGGACCGACTTTCGATCCATCACGCCCGCCGCTTCACGTTCGACGATACCGCGTGCTTTAGTTTTAATAGCTGGACCACCGTCCAACGGACGACCGAGCGGGTCAACGACACGGCCGAGTAACTCTGGGCCAACAGGAACATCGAGTACCGTTCCTTTCAAACGAACGGTTTGACCAGCTTTAACCTGTGCGTCTTCTCCCAGCAACACTGCACCAATTTCGTCCTCGAGCAGGTTCAAAGCAAAGGCTTCGACAATCCCATCTTCGGTTTCGATTTGCAGTACCTCGCTAAAGCCAGCTTTGCGCAGTCCGTGCACCCACGCGACACCGTCACCAATTCGAATCACCACACCGACTTCGTCGATTTTCCCGCTGGTTTCGAGCTGCTCAATTGCTTGGCGTAGCTCTTTTGATAATTCTGTAACTGATACTTGGCTCATACTGATTCCTTATGCTTTTCTGAATTGGGTTTTTAGCGTAGTTAATTGGGTTTTGATTGTCTGGTCAATCTGGTGACCGGGCAGGTCAACGCGGTAACCACCGACCAGGCTTGGATCGATAAACTCATCAAGCGACACAGACTTCGCGTCGAGCTCGCGAGTAATAAGGTCGGTAATTGCCGCCTTGGTCTGATCGGAAAGAGGAAAGGCAGAGTGGAGTGAGCCAACTTGCTGGCCACGACGCGCCAGCTCCATCTCGACATCACGCACGATCAACGTATGTTCGTTCAAGCGTCGATTCTGCAGCAGGTAGGCTGCCAATTGCAGCATCACATCATGCGCCGACACGCCAGCTTGGAGCTGGTCAGCGACATACGTCGACAACAATCGTCGTGAAAGTCGACGGGCCATTAGGCGTTCTCCTTAACAGCTTTGGCGATTCGTTCGTCATCAGCTTTTGCTGAAATTGCCGAGCCGGCCACTTTTTCGGTTGCCCGACTGACCAGTTCCAAGGTTTCGTTATACAGATCTTTTTTAGCTGCTTGAATATCTTTATCGATTTGCTCGTGGGCATCCTCGACGATTCGTTCAGCTGATTGCTTGGCTTTGCGTTCACTTGAGGCGATAATCTCCACCGATTCGAGTTTAGCGGTATCGACGATATCAGCCGCTTGCTTACGAGCAGTATCAAGCAACTGGGCGACTTCTTCTTTGCTGTCATCAGCCGCTTTCTTGGCTTCGGTTGCTGCCTTTGCCGCAGCTTCGATGTTCGCTTGACGCTCGTCAACTTGTTTCATCAACCATGGATAGACGAATTTACCCAGCAAGAACACCAAAATCAAAAAGGCAATCAACTGAATAATCAGTAGTCGCCAATCGATACCAAGCGCACCAAACAGATCTGCGTCAGGCGCAGTCGTTTCAGCAGCAAACTGGTGCAGTATATTCATTTATTCAATATTCCTCTAAATAAACTTCGCGATAATTGCCACGATAATACCGATAATTGCCAACGAGTCAGCGAAGACAATCGCGGTAATCATCAGGGTGCGGATATCACTTAGCTTTTCTGGGTTACGTCCAAAGGCGTTCAATGCGCCGGCACCAATAAAGCCGACACCCATCGCCGCACCAAAGGCAGGCAAGCCGTAAGTTAGTCCGAATGCTAATGCGTCCATCTAATATTTCTCCTTATTTTCTCTTTACCATATTATATCATTCCCTCGCCGGGGCTGGATTAGCATGAGCTGCAGATGAATGATCGTGATGTGAAACCGCCAGGGCGGTGAAAATAAGCGTCAGGACAAAGAAGACATACGCTTGGATAAATCCAATAAAGAGCTCGAAGACCATAAAGAACGGCAGAACAACGGTCGCAAAGTAGCTGGTCAAGAAAGCAATAACGACCAACAGGACCTCACCCGCAAACGCGTTGCCAAACAAACGTAGCGTCAGCGCCACGCCACGCGACAATTCACCAATCAGCTCCAAGATGCCTTCGAACGCGCCAATCGGATCTCTAAACGGATTACGGAGATATCGTCCAGCGTTTTTTAGTACGCCCATATGC
>JAUIDL010000026.1 GCA_030428585.1 bacterium
GGTGCTGCAGTGGCATATCGTCATCGACACCAATGCGTTTCATGACATTCGCAATTCGGTCACCTTGGAAAATACGCATTAAGTCGTCTTCGGTCGAGACGTAGAACTGGGTAATCCCAGGATCGCCTTGACGACCACCACGACCACGTAGCTGGTTGTCGATACGGCGCGATTCGTGACGTTCAGAGCCAATCACCACTAAACCACCAAGCTCAACCACACCTTCACCTAATTTAATGTCGCTTCCACGACCGGCGATGTTGGTTGCCAGGGTAACAGCGCCCTTTTGACCAGCTTGCTCAATAATGGCAGCTTCGCGTTCATTGTTTTTGGCGTTCAAGATTTCGTATGGCACACCGGCTTTATCTAGCCAATCGGCAATCAGCTCGTTCTTGGCAATCGAGGCTGAACCGACCAGCACTGGTCGTCCCTGCTTATGATGTTCCTCGACGGCGTCAGCAATAGCCTTCATCTTGGCCTTTTCGGTGCGGAAAATCAAATCTTCGCGGTCTTCACGGATGATTGGACGGTTTGGTGGTACTTGGACGACGTCGACACTGTAAATCTGCTGGAATTCTTCAGCTTCGGTAAAGGCGGTACCGGTCATACCCGCCAGTTTCTTGTACAAACGGAAGTAGTTTTGGAAGGAAACGGTCGCCAGCGTCATGCTTTCTTGCAAAACCGGCACATTTTCTTTGGCTTCGATTGCTTGGTGCAGCCCTTCGTTGTAGCGACGGCCTTGCATCAAACGACCCGTAAACTCGTCGACAATAATCACTTCGCCGTCTTTGGTGACGACATAGTCTTTATCTCGTTTAAAGAGTGCCTGGGCACGCAGCGCTTGCTCCATGTGGTACACGGCGCGGACGTTGTCTGGCGTGTACAGGTTCTTGATACCTAGTAGTTTCTGGACTTTCTCAACACCCTCTTCAGAGAGTGAGACGGCTTTACGTTTTTCGTCCAAAATGTAGTCTTCGGGGACTAATTTGGCCGCGACACGAGCAAATTGCAGATAGCTTTCCGGGTTTTCGGCAGCTGGCGCACTAATAATCAGCGGCGTTCGAGCTTCGTCGATCAAGATACTGTCAACCTCGTCGACGATCGCAAAATGCAGGTCACGTTGTCGGAGCAATGATTCGTCGTCAACCATGTTGTCACGCAAATAATCGAAACCGAATTCGTTGTTGGTTCCGTAAGTAACATCAGCGTCGTAGGCTTCTTTGCGGGTTGCGGGGCGCAACTTCTTCATACGTGGATCGTCGTGCGCTTCGTTATCAAAAGTTGGGTCAAACAAAAATGAGGCGTCGTTAATAATAACGCCGACCTGGAGCCCGAGGAAGTGATACAAATCACCCATCCAACCGGCGTCACGTTGCGCCAAATAGTCGTTGACCGTAACCAAGTGGACACCTTTGCCTTCGAGCGAGTTGAGATAGACAGCCAAGGTCGCCATCAACGTCTTTCCCTCACCCGTCTTCAGTTCGGCGACGTTACCTTCGTGCAAAATCATGGCACCAACGAGCTGAACATCGTAGTGGCGCATGCCAAGCACTCGGTCACTGGCTTCACGAACCAAAGCAAACGCTTCAGGCAAGATCGTGTCGAGGCTTTGGCCTTTTTTCTGCAGTCGCTGTTTCAGTACCTCAGTTTGTGCCTTGAGTTCTTTTTTTGATAATTTCTTGTATTTATCAGCAAGACCATTAATCAAAACGACCTTTTTTTGTAGTCGTCGTAATGTCTTTTGCTGCGGATCACCAAAAATTTTGGTAAGCGCGCCTTGCCTCGTAATCATATATACCCCGCCTTTCAGAAAGTGTGGTCTGTCGCGTTAACTTTACGCTCTATTATACGATTTTACAGAGGAAACGACAAGGCATTTCTACTCTTGCGGCAGTGTTTGGCGCCGTTTGAAACGACTCAGTAAGCGTCGGTTTCCCACATGGGCGACGGTCTGTTGCTTGTACTTGCGCAGTTGAGCAATTAATTTCGCCTCGACGATATCGATAGCGGCCATCATGTTGACGGTCGAGTCTTTGGCGGTCAGCCGCTTTTCGGGCACATTGATAATGACCTCAGCCTCGTATTTATTACCATGGCTGCGATTAACTTGCTTGAGTTTGACGTCTGCGGTCACGCTTTTGCGGGCGTGCCGAGGAAGATAGCGGTCAAGACGCCCTACCTTTCTGAGTACATACTTTTTTGTTGGGGTGTTTACCGTGTACTTTACGCCGGTAATATCAACTGATGCAATCATGGTGTAGGCCCTCCGTTTCCGTTGGTTGCTCTACCCTAATTATAGCACTGTTTTGCCACCCAGATAAGACTGGAGGGCTTCAGGAATACGAACTGTGCCGTCGGCTTGCTGACCATTTTCGATAATCGCAATCATCGCTCGACCAAGGGCAAAGGCGGTGGCGTCGTTGGTGTGCGCCAGCTCAAGACTGCCGTCTTCGCGACGAAGTCGTGTGTTTAGGCGCCGAGTTTGATAATCGGTCATGTAATCGGCAGTGTGGGTTTCACGATACTGGTTTTGACCAGGGAGCCAAGCATCCATGTCGATACCACGAGCGTTTGGTTTACCAATGTCGGCAGTACACTTTTGGATAACGCGGTACGGCAGACCTAGGCTCGAAAGCAAATATTCTTGAATCGCCACCATCAACAGATGTTCGTTCATCCCCGCTTCAGGTGTCGTGAAGCTCTCCATTTCGAGCTTGTCAAACTGGTGCATACGCAAAATGCCTTCCATGTCTTTGCCATACGTGCCGGCTTCGCGGCGGAAACTGGTGGCGTAGCCAACATAACGCAGCGGTAACTCGCTCTGATCAATTATTTCATTGGCGTGCATACTGCCCATGACATGCTCGGCACTGCCCTGTAGCCATAATTCATCAAGTTCCAATTTATAACGATCGTCACGTGGCTCGAGGCGATCCATCGCGTCGAATAGCTCGGTTCGGATCATATATGGCGGAAGAATCGGCGTAAAGGCTTTGTCTGGTACATCAAGGCCAGCTTTTTGAGCGATTTCAGCGATTTTCGCTGGGTCGGACAGTGTGTCAAAGACGTATTGCACAATCGCAAACTGCAAGCGGACTAACTCGCCCTTGAGGTAGGCGAAACGACTACCGGCAACTTTGGCGGCTCGTTCTTTATCCAACCAGCCTCGTTGTTCGGCGATTTGAGCGTGATTTTTGATTTCAAAATCGAATGATGGTGTCGTGCCGACGATCTTGGCGACGACATTTTCGTCTTCACTGGCACCGACCGGCACATCTGCCGCGGCCATGTTTGGTACTGCTTTTAATAGATCGGTGTAGGTCTTTTCAATATTGTTCAGTTCAATTTCAACGGCTGAAAGTTCAGCTTTGATTTGCTTGCCATCTTCGATAGCGGCTGGCTCAGGTTTCCCACCCTTCATTTTTGCCGCATTATTGTTACGTCGTTCACGAAGCTCGTCAACGCGAGTCAACAACTGGCGACGTGTATCGTCTTGCGCCAGCAAATCAGCAATGGAGATATCATAGCCTTTGCGGGCAGCATTTTCTTGCACCGCATCTGCGTTCTCCCGGATGTATCGGATATCCAACATGTGACCATTCTACCACATTACTCGGTACGGAGGGCTTCGATTGGATCCAGTTTGGACGCTTTGAGCGCCGGGAAGATGCCCGCTAAAATCGAAATGATGATCAGAATCACGACTACCCCAACCACCTGAAGTGGTTCGAATATCAAGAGATAGATGTCGCCGAGGCCCAGGGCGTCACTAATGTACGGATTCGCAATTGTCCCAGCAATAACCGCTAGTCCTGCGCCAATACCACCACCAAGGAAGCCAATCCAAGCTGCTTCAAAGGTGAAAAGCTTACCAACATCACCCCCACTCATGCCAAGTGCTTTCATCAAGCCAATCTGCTGTGTACGCTCGAGTACACTAATGTACTGCGTGTTGATGATGCCAAAGACAGATGTCAAAACCGCAAGTGCACCAAAACCGAGAAGTATACCCAACAACACGTTAATGAAAATGTTGATTGTTCCAAGAATATCTTCGGCAGTTTGCGCAGAATACCCTTGGTTTTCAAGTTCGGTTTTCACTAACCCAGCATTCTCTGGGTCATCAACAAGGACCGAAGCAATAAAGAATTTGTTATAAGCAGCGGTACCCTCAGTGATGTAATCATACAATTCTTTGGCGGCGTTGGTTGAAATCAACAATGAACCCTGAGAGCGGAACGCAAGTCCCGACTCGCTACTGACAGCAACGACAGTGAAATCAACGTCTTTCGCTTCTGGACTACCCGTGAACACAGTTTGTTGACGCGTCGCATTAATGGTGACTGTTTGGTCAACTGCGTCTTCTGGGCTAGCGAAGCCGAGTGCCTCAGCATAATCCTCGTTCAAAACAATCTGATCATCCGCCAATTCACCGTCAACTCCGCCTGCAGCATAGGTTAAGGTTACTGCTGGAGCAAAGGTGCTGAGTGACGATACGACAAATTCATTGTCACCATCAGCCGTGATGTAGTTGACTTGTGGCGAGTAGTTCGGCGTTACCGAATCAACATGCTCAACCTCGGTGATTTGGTCGATATCGGTCATTGTGATTGGCTCGATACCGCTCGATGCGGCAGCTGGCCCAGGAGTACCTGCCCCGAGACTCAGTCCGGCTGTATCCGGATCATATTCTTGCACCGCAGTCTCGTCGGTTTGTTTCGTCACAACTACCTCACGAACATCGGTATTTGATTTAACAATCGCATCAGCATAATCACGGCCACCCTGGCCACCAGCCAAGCTCAGCGTAATCGTAAACGCCCCGACGCCAATCGCCAGACTAGTCAGTAGCGTCCTTGTCTTCGCCTGTCGCAAACTGCGACCGGCTCGTCGAATAATATCCGCTACTTTCATCCCATCACCTTCTTCTTTTTGGTTGGTCGTTCAGCAAATCCGGTCGTTGATTCAATGACACCGTCCTTGATGTTGATACGTGCGTCACATTTTCGGGCTAAATCTTCGTCGTGGGTCACGACAATCAAAGTCGCGCCGCGATCTTTGGCATAATTAAACAAGAAATCTTCCACCACTCCACCGGTTGTACTATCGAGGTTACCGGTTGGTTCATCTGCGAACAAAATGTCGGGCTCATTCACAATTGCACGAGCAATCGCTAGGCGTTGCTTTTGTCCTCCAGACAAATCACGAGCTCGAGATTTCTTTTTATCGAGTAGTTGCACGGCGCTGAGGGCTGCTTCTACTTTTTGACGGCGCTTTGAGCGTGGCACTTTGGCGATTTCAAGCGGCAATGACACGTTGTCATAACATGATTCGTTGGCTTGGACGAAGAAACTCTGAAAAATGAAACTCATTTTTTGGGCACGAAAGGCGTCGACGTCTTTTGACTTCAACTTCAAGATGTCACGGCCATCAATAACGACTTGTCCTTGTTGCGGTCGATCAAGCCCACTCATGGCGTGCATTAATGTCGATTTACCACTGCCCGACTTACCTAGAATTGCGACAGACTTGCCGTTCGGAATCGTAAACGACACATCATTAATGGCGATAAACGTATTTTGCTTTTTGCCATACGTTTTGGTGATATGTTTAACCTCAATCATTATATCCAGTATAGCAACTGAGAGTCAGCTGTGCGAGGGTTATCCGTTGATTTTTTTGATATGGGCAAGCATTGCATTGATAAATTCTTGAGCGTGAGATTTTGCGTCATCGGTCAAGCCACCGTCCTCGCCAAAAATAATTTTGTCGGTCAAATACTGTTCCGGTTGTCCCATGACATGTGCATTCAAATACGCCAAGATGCTGCGAAGGTTTTGTTGAGCAGGTGCAGTCCCCAAGTGACCAATCGAAACACCAGCGGTGATTGCCGGTTTGTTATCGAACGAGTTCGTTCCCCATGGTCGTGACGCCCAGTCCAGCGCGTTCTTGGTGACGGCCGACACTCCACGATTATGTTCAGGGGTGATGATCAACACGCCGTCGGCATTTTCTATCGTTGACTTTAAATCCTTGGCTTTTTGCGGGTAGTCTTCGTCATATTCTTGATGGTACAGTGGCAAATCGACGTCGATAAATTGGAAAGAAACACCTTCTGGCAATAATTTCTCGAGTTCCTGCGCATAGTGACGGTTGATAGAGGTGTGGCTAAGGCTGCCTACGATAACGGCGATGTTGGTCATGAATACTCCCATAGTTTATTTACTATACTTAGTATAGCAATTGCTCTAAGGATTGCAAGTTATTTTGAAGATTTCTTCAAGCGCCGACTGACCCGTCGGGCAATTTTCTGGCGAGTCTTTTGGTCTTCTCCGAGGCCATACTCACCCAACACTTCTGCAATAATCCGGTTCATGTGATGATCTTCGCTAAGTTTACGCCGAATTTTTTCGTTTGTATCGGCAACTTCCGAAATATCGGTGACCGCTTTATGAACATCGTGAACGATGCGTTTCATTACCCTGCCTTGGCGAATACCATTAATCACTGACAAGACGGCCAGAATCAGTGCCACGATACTGAGTCCGTACGCCAACAACTCGAACGCCAGACCACTGTAACCCAAATATTGTTGTCCGACTAACAACACCAGACCAAAGAGCGCCACAATCACCAAGGCGATAACCAACGTCCACGTCCGGTCGCTTTTTGGGTTCGCCATCGATCTACTCTTCCCCAAACGCGATGTCTGGATAGATTGATTTGGTAACTTCGTCGTACTCACTGCGCAGTTGCGGGAACGGGACGCCTTCTCGCGCGGTCACCCCTTCAAAAATCCAAAAGACTCGTTCACTCAGACCCCAGCCACAGGCTGGTGGCATGCCGTATTCCAACATTTCAACATAATCAATGTCGAGCATCATCGCTTCATCATCACCAGCTTCACGCATGGCTTGTTGTTCCTTGAATCGCGCCAGTTGATCTAGCGGATCGTTCAGCTCAGAAAAGCCATTACCCAGCTCTGATCCAGCGATCACCGGCTGAAATCGTTGCACGGTTTCGGGATTATCGGGATTGGTTTTTGCCAGCGGGCTAATAAAGGTCGGCGTATTGACCAGCCAGACAGGACCAGCGACGTCTTTACGGATATTTTTCCAAAGCTTGTCGATGCCGCGAGCCCGGTTTTCGGTCTGCTCGACCTCGAGTTTGTTGTCAGCGAGAGCTTTTTTGACGTCATCCAGGCTCGACTCGAACACATCGATACCATAGCGATCTTTGATGACGGTGGCGTAGTCCCAGACTTCCCACTGGCCGTCCATATTGACCTCGAAATTTCCGAGCTTGAACTGCAAGGTACCAAAGGTCTTTTGCAGGACATCTTTGTACATCTCTTCCATAAATTTCATGCCGTCTTGCCAGTTGGCATATGCCCAGTACCATTCCATGGCGATATGCTCAGGTAGATGTTCGTCGCTGTAATTCTCGTTGCGGAACCGTGGGCCGATGTCGTAGACCTTTTCAAAGCCAGCACCAATCAACCGCTTTAGCGGCAGTTCGTGGCTGATACGCAGATAAAAGTCTTGGTCGAGCGCGTCCATGTGTGTCACAAACGGGTTGGCGTCTGCCCCACCAGTGGTGTGCTCCAGAACCGGCACGTTGACTTCGATAAAGCCGTGTTGATTCAAGAAGTCACGGGTTGCCTGCCAAAAGGTCGAGCGGCGGACAAAGCGTTCACGCACATCAAGGTTGACGTTCATATCGACGTAGCGACGACGCATGCGCTCTTCTTTGTTCGTAAAGCCATCTTGCGCACTCGGCATTGGCCGTAAGGCTTTGGAAAGCAGACGCAGCCCGGTGACAAAAATAGAAATCTGACCAGTTTTGCTGGTATCGACAACACCGGTACCTTCGACAAAGTCGCCGGTATCGAGGAGTGGCAAATCAGCGATGCCTAGCTGGTTCAAAGCAGCGTCACGTGGTGCAACATCCGCTTCGTTCAAGTACAATTGAATCTCACCCGATTGATCACGAATCACAATAAAAGCTAACTTTCCGAATTTACGAATCGCCGTTACCCGTCCAGCAACAGTGGCAGTCTGGCCTTTCAGCTCATCATAGCGCGTCGCAACATCCCCCGCCATGTGGGTGCGGTGCGATTCGGCTGGATACGGATTGAACCCCGCCTGTTTCAAATCATCGAGTTTACGCAGTCGTTCGTCGCGAAAGTCTTGTAGTGTTGCCATATCAGTAGTCAGTATAGCATAAAACACCTCCCGTTCAGGAGGTGTTTATGGTTTTTGAAGCGAGATTTTAACGAATTTCAGTAATCGTGTAGGTCGTGTTGCCTTTTGGTGTGGTAATGGTGACTTTTTCGTCGACTTTTTTGCCAACCAACGCGACACCAATTGGTGACTCGTTACTGACGCGACCTTCCAGTGGATCGGCTTCGACAGGACCAACGATGGTGTAACTGACCGTCTTGTTGCCGGTTTTTAGCTCAACGCGGCTACCGAGGCCAACTGATTTTCGCGCGCCACTTTTGATAATCGTCGCGTTGTTCAAGATATCTTCGATTTCCGCGATGCGGGTTTCGAGTAGTCCCTGCTCTTCACGAGCAGCGTCGTATTCGGCGTTTTCGCTGAGATCACCAAAATCGCGGGCTTCAGCAATTTTGTCGGCCACTTCACCACGACGTGATTTCAATTCAGCAAGCTCGACTTCGAGCTCTTTCTTACCTTCAGCAGTAATTTGATACTGTTTTTTCATCTATTATATTCTCGTTAACTTTCTTCTCTTTAAACAACGAACCGCTAGACTATCAGTGTGAATAGTGTAGTGGTTCGCCCTCCCAAGGTTCTCTAGTTAGATAAGTTTAGCAAGTAATTCCTCTTGCGTCAATATACTGACGTCGCCATCACGGCGCGAAACATACTCGATTCCCCCCTGTTCGCTCGCCCGTTCTGACACAGTCACGCGGTGTGGAATACCGAGTAGTTCGGCGTCGGCAAACTTGGCGCCCGGACGTTCGTCGCGGTCGTCGTAGAGCACCTCAACACCCTTTTCCCTCAGCTCCCGGTAGAGCTCGTCAGCTTGGGTTACCGTCTGCTCACCTTCACCAATGCGGATCAAATAGACACGGTACGGTGCCACCGCGTCTGGCCACACCAGCCCGCGTTCGTCACTGAGCTTTTCGGCAATCACCCCCATGACT
>JAUIDL010000086.1 GCA_030428585.1 bacterium
AAATTCCTGATCTGGTGAGCCGAGTCAAAGAACTCGGCATGACGTCGGTGGCGATTACCGACCACGGCACGATGTCGGGTACCATCGAATTTTACAAAGCAGCGCATGGTGCAGATATAAAACCAATTCTTGGCATGGAGGCGTATGTCGCCGCGCGAAGTCGTTTTGATAGAGACCCGCAAAAAGACAAAGGCCGTTACCACTTAACTATCTTGTCCATGAACGAGAAGGGCTATCAGAATTTGATGCGGCTGAGTTCAAAGGCGAATCTCGAAGGAATGTACTACAAACCACGTATAGACCGCGAGTTGCTGCAAGAACTGAATGAAGGCCTGATTATCCTATCGGGCTGTGCGAGTGGAGAGTTAGGTGAAAACCTCCGCGTTGATAATTACGAGGAAGCCAAGAACATTGCCCAGTGGTACAAAGACGTTTTTGGTGATCGCTACTACATTGAGTTGCAAGACCATGGCCATCCTGACTCACCGTCTCCTTGGGATGTGCAGGTAAAAATTAATGGATATCTAGAGAAGCTCGCTCAAGAGCTCGATATTCCGACAGTTGTGACCAGTGACGGGCATTATTTGTCCCATGATGATCAAGACACGCACGAGATATTACTGTGTGTCGGGACGGGTGCGTATTTGAGCGACGAGAAGCGTATGTCGTTGAAGGATTTTGAGCTACACGTGACAGATCCAGCCGAAATGATTGAGCGGTGGGGTAAGACTAATCCTGAAGCCATTCGGAATACTAAGGCGATTGCCGATCGTTGTTCGGTCGAATTGGAACTTGGGGGGATTTTGATCCCAACCTTTCCGACACCGGACAAGCATACCGAAAAAAGCTATCTGCACACATTGGTGTTTCAAGGCTTGGCCTGGCGGTACGGTGGTGTGTCACTTGAAGACGCCGAACAATTATCTATCGAGGCGGCGCGTAAAACAGTCAGCCAAGCAGTGTTAGACCGTGCCGACTATGAACTAGGGGTGATTGACCGCATGGGCTTTAATGGATACTTCTTGATTGTTCAAGACTTTATTAACTGGGGGAAATCCCGGGGTATTATTTTTGGCCCGGGTCGAGGAAGCGCCGCGGGATCAATTGTGGCGTACTCGGTTCGCATTACCGAGCTTGACCCGCTTCACTATGACCTCCTGTTCGAGCGTTTCCTGAACCCCGATCGTATCAGCATGCCTGATGTTGATATCGACATTCAGGACACGCGCCGTGATGAAGTTATCGCGTATTGTACGGAAAAGTACGGTGTCGACCGCGTAGCGAATATCGTCACCTTTGGTAAAATGGCGGCACGAGCGGCGGTGCGTGACGTCGCTCGAGTATTGCAAGTTCCTTATGCAGAAAGCGATCGTCTCGCAAAATTAGTGCCTGCGCCTGTCCAGGGTAGACATATTCCACTCTCGAAGAGCATCGTCGACGACCCAGACATGAAAGCCGAGTATGAAGGTAATCCGACGACCAAACGGGTGTTAGACTACGCTATTCGTCTTGAAGGCACGATTCGGAGCCACGGTGTCCACGCCGCTGGTGTGGTGATTGCGCCGGATGACATCGTCAAGTTTGCACCAGTTGAAATGTCGCAAAAAGGCGTCGTCGCAACCCAGTACCCGATGGGGCCAATCGAAGAGCTCGGGCTATTGAAGATGGACTTTCTTGGACTTTCGAACTTATCGATTATCAATAACGCCCTTCGTATTATCAAAAAAGTTTATAAAAACGACATTAACTTATCCGAGATTCCACTCGACGACAAAGAAACGTTCGATTTATTCCAGCGTGGTGACACGACCGGAGTCTTCCAGCTT
>JAUIDL010000027.1 GCA_030428585.1 bacterium
GTTGGGATGAGCTTTTATCGGTTGACTCCGTTGACCTAGAGACACAAGCACTGCGACTAAGTCAGCAGTGGAGCGATACGCAAATTGCCGAAGCGGTGACACTCATACAAGATTTAGCGATGATACGAGCGATTGCCGATAGCATCGACCGAGAACCACCACTGACCGCTGGCCATAACGACGCTCGTCAAACCAACATTGCTTGGCACCAAGACCACGGTGTCCGGCTGGTCGACTGGAGCTGGGCCGATCCGACCCCAGAGAAATCAGATCACACGATGTTTTTAATCGACCTGGCTAAATCAGGAGTCGACATCACTCCTTATAAGCGCCACTTGAATAAACAATTCGCCGTCACCCTGATTGGCTTTTGGCTGGCCCACAGTATGTGGCCAACTCGTGATGGCGATACAACCGTGCGCGAACAACAACTGGCCTCGGCGGTCGCCGCCTGGCGTATCTTACAGCAAGACTTTGGCGCGTCGTTCGGCGACTAACGCACCGGCGATACCAGCCACAATACCAATCGTCACCCCAAAACTGTCGGTGTAGAGATGAGCAATGGCAACAATCGCCGTCAATGCAAGCACCAACGGAAAGATCATCCCACCTCGATACCCGACCGCTTTTGACCAAGCCATCACGGCTAATTTCAAAAACGCAATCCACAGCAATCCGCCGATACCGATTGCGGCAGCGCCTTCGAGTAGTGGTGAGATAGCTTGATTCCCCGTAAACTGAATCAGGGTTCCCCCAGCAATATACAAAACGCCGAGGATAGCACCAGCAATCAGGCCGCGGTACCACCAGGCTTTTTGCCACAACTGATCGGTAATTGGCTCGCTAATCCAGGTAAATAATTTCAGCAGATAGGTGATGCCGTACCCCACCGCCGCCATCGCGACCAGCCAGATCAAGCCCTTCGCATCGACAAACCACTCACTTTGCACACTGGCGGTATGTCCCTCACCCGATACCAACCGCAGTACCCAGACCGAAACCACTGAAGCAACCGCCGCGAGGACGACAAAGTCGGCCGTCACCTTCAGCTTGAACATCTTGTGTACCAGCAGCAGACCCAACATACCGGTGAAGAACGAGTTAAAGAAGACGGCGAGCAGCGCCACCAGCCCCAACGCCGAGGCATACTGCATATCACCCTGCTTCGCGCCTGTCACTCGACCACCAATCAGTGCACCTAGCATTGCGCTGGCTGGCACTAATATCGCCTCAGGTCCTAGCGACGCGCCAGCAAACAATGACAAGAATCCCACCAACAGGACAATGCCAACCTTTTGCAACGTCGGTTTCACATTCGTCGCAAGTCCATGCTGCTCGGTGTGTTCTTGTTGTGGATCCAGGTGATGCTGAACAAAGAAATACAGCACCGCGAGGCCCATTGCCAATGGAATCACCAACAGCCGCTGGACATCGGTCGCTAGTAGATCATTCCAAACATACTGCGTCGACCAATGGACTGCTGCTTCAAACGCCCAGTACACTAACGCGATAATAATCGCTGTTATGAGCGCTGAAATGAAATGGCGCAGAAATGGTCGTTTCGCGGTATCGGTCATTGTTATTACCATATACCAACGGCAGTGTTCGTGCAAAAAAGCGCCGAATGATTCGGCGCTTGTTACTGTCTATTATCGGTGCTCGACAAATGTCAGGGCTTTGCCGGTCGCAGTACCGCGACCAGTTCGACCAATGCGGTGGACATAGTCTTCATAGGTTGCCGGTTGATCAAAGTTGATCACGTGACTGACATTCGGAATATCCAGTCCACGGGCCGCGACATCGGTCGCCACCATGACACGGGCTTGATTGTTCTTGAACGATCGCAGGGCGCGTTGTCGTTGCGACTGCGACTTGTTACCGTGAATCGCCACTGAACTAATGCCTTGTTTTTCCAAGTTATCAGACAAACGCTGGACACCGTACTTGGTCTCGCCAAACAGCAACACTTTTTCAAATTCGTCCTGGCCAAGCAGTTCCAGCAGTTTTGCGAGCTTTTCTTCTTTGTTTGCCGCAACAACGACGTCTTGATCGACGCGTTCGCTGGTGTCAGCGGTGCGAACTGATACGGTCACAGGATCTTTCAAAAAGTCTTCCGTTAGTTTCTGAATCGATGGCGTTATCGTTGCACTAAAGAACAGTGTCTGGCGTTGTGGTGACAATTGTCCCACAATCATACGGATGTCGTTAATAAAGCCCATGTCGAGCATACGATCGGCTTCGTCCAGCACTAATGTCGTAACAGTCTTTAGTGGCAATTGACCCCTTTTCATCAAGTCCATCATCCGTCCCGGAGTCCCGATAACGACGTGGGGGCCACGACGAAGTTGAGCAATCTGACGCTCGATGTTTGCCCCACCAACCAACAAGGTCGAGTACAGTTTCATACCGCGTGAAAAATCACGGAATTGTTCATCAATTTGCTGAGCCAGCTCGCGAGTTGGTGCAATCACCAATACAGACAGTAAGTCTCGGTTAGCACTCAGTTTCTCAATAATCGGCAGCAAGAAGGCTGCTGTTTTACCCGTACCGGTGTTTGCTAGACCGATGACGTCACGACCTTCCAAAAGGTGTGGGATAGATTGGTCTTGAATCGCGCTTGGGGTAATGTAGCCCTTTGCGGCGATGTTGCCGTGCAGTTGTTGACTAAACGGAAAGTCACTAAATTGGTGCGTCGCGGCGTATGGTGTTTCAACACCAGTCACCGTGGCGCGGTTAATGAATTTACTTGGGTGGATTGCCGCGCCTTTAAAGCGTTTGTTCTGTTGAGGACGGCGGTTGTGTGGTCGGTTCGGTCGGAATGATCGCGTGCCACTGTTTGGGCGCCCACCGGTTCGTGGACGTCGTGAAGGCTGGTAAGCCATAAGTAATAGGCCTTTCTGGTCTAAATTAGTATCGCTGCAGACGAACAGCGGTACCTATATTTCCTTTATAAGCGGTATCCATTCGGATGCAATAGGTTAATTATAGCACAAAATTATTAAAATGTACATAGGTATAAGCAATTTCGCGGCAAAACTATTGGATTTTGCGTCGTGGCTTGACGGGCCGTTTTTTCGTCGGCTCTTCGACGGTTTCGGCCACTTCGTCATCAGTCACCACGTCATCGATAACTTCATCCTGCGCCGTAATCGTTTCGCCCAAGGTGTAGACATACGCCACATCACCCGACGTCAAAATAAACTGGGTTGACTGCGTATCCAGAGTTGACGCAATAATCGGTGCTTTCAACTCTTCTTCCAGGTTCAAAATGTCATCAAAACTACCGACTGGCACCACTTGTTTACCCTTAAAGGTAACTCGGCGACCCGCTTTGATGATAATGCCTTCGTGGTAGCGATAAATTCGTTCGAGTTCGCGTTGGTACTGACTCTTAAACAGTTGCTTGCGCAGTCCGAACAGAATAGCAAAACAGCCAACCAGGAACAGCACAGCTGCCGTTGCTAACAAGCTATAGCGAATCACGGTCGCTGTTTGATCGGCTCCCACCGATGGCAGGACTTCTTTTTCGATGTCTTTTTCATACGCCACCGCGGGTTGGTAAATCTGCATATTCAGTGGCACCGTCACCCGAGATTTTTGCGTCTCGCTAAACGGACTACCTTCGTACGTTCCCCGAACGGTCACAACCATTTCCACATAGGCTTCAGTATTCACCGGCAGACCAAGGCCGGTTCGGAATTGCTCGGCCATTTCACGATACTCTTGATACGGAATGGTAGCCGATTGCTCGATCGAGAAATCACCGTTGCCGCTGGTTCGGGTAATCGGTCGAATGATATCAAAATGCTCTGTCCAGACATTTGAAACGCCGTCGTTGCCCTCGAGGCCATAGACACTGCGCACCGTTGCTTGAACACTATAGGTATAATCGACATCTTGCACGGCATTCCCGCTGTAATCATAGGAGAATTTCGTGTCGACCGAATTCGTTAATTCCATCAAATATGCGGATCATCGCTTGTTGGCGAGCAAAAGCTACGAAAAAGAAAAGATGGATCGGTTCGAGAACATGTTTATTATCACTGCTCTAGGCAAGTTGATCGTAACTGTAAAGAATTGTTTGCGCGCGAGAGTGATATTATTGACCAGCTTTATGAAATGAGAGATGAATTAGTTCCTAATTTGGCAATCGTTGAACCGGGGCTGAGAAAAGCTATTAGTAAAGTAGCCGATATATCAAGTTTGTCTGAGGGAGAGGCATTTAGAAACTACACAAAATATGTCCTTTATCATGGAACAAAGTTCGAGAAAACCCAGCTAGTACGAAATGTTGCATTAAAACTTACACTTCATGACCGGAAAATTAAGATCCAAAACGAGCGCAATAATTGATTTGCGTTCTGCATTAATCCTACTTTATGTTTTTAAGTTCGTCGAACTTCAATTGCATTGTAGGATTGCCCTTTGTCAATTTCTTGATTGTTAGATCTTGCGCCTTGTCGTTTGCTAACCGCAGGTTATTCTCAGATGACACTAAAGCCGCCTTTGTTTTTTCAAGCTGTTTAATGGTCTTGTCAATGCCATCAATAGCATCACTAAACTTTCTGCTCGCCAGATCGTAATTACGAGCAAAGCCGTCCTTAAACTTCTCCATGTTATCTTCAAAGTTAGTGATATCAATATTTTGTGCTCTTACTACTGCAAGTTCTGCTTTGTACTTCATGGAGTTAAGTGCAGCATTTCGCAGTACCGTAATCATCGGAATAAAGAATTGGGGTCGAATAACGTATGTCTTGGGGAATTTATGTGACATATCAACAATGCCTGTATTATACAGCTCGTTTTCAGACTCTAACAAACTAACGAGAACTGCGTACTCACAGCCTTTTTTATTCCGATCAGCGTCAAGCTTTGCTAAAAAGTCTTCATTCTTATGTTTTGTTGCAGTCTCGTCACCTTCATTCTTCATCTCGAACATGATCGATATGATTTCGTTGCCCGCCTCGTCATTCTCTCGATAGATATAATCGCCCTTCGTGCCAGAAGATGAATCGTTATCTTTCTCAAAATATGCATTTCGAAAGGCTGTAGCCCGCAGCTTATTGAACTCTACCTCGCAGTGCTGTTCAAGCGTCTCGCCAACCATCTTAGTGGATAGCTTTGCTTTCAAATCCTTGTAGTATAGGATCATCTCGTCTTTAGACTTTAATTCCGATTCATACTTTTCTCTTAAAGACGACTCGACTATCTTCTGCTCATTCTCTTTATTCTCAAGCTTGTTCGCTAATTCATCACGTTCTTTTTCTACTTTATTAAGTGCTTCGGAAATCGCAAGTTTAGTTTCTGTTCCCGTAGACTGCAGCTTTGCTTCAAGTCTAGCGATTTCTCCACTTTTTTCCGCTGCAACCTTATCTTTTTCGGCCAAATCAGACAGAAGTTGATTTTTTACCCGTTCTTCAGCAAGCTTAATAGCGCTTTCTTTGTCCTTTTCAGCTGCTAACAAACGATCATGTAGCTCCTCGTTAAACTCGTGATTGCGAACCTGCTTTAAAATATCAGCATAGCCAGCTTCATCTATCTTAAAAGCCTTTTTACAGTGTGGACAAATTATCTCGTTCATACCGTTATTATACAGCTAGGAGTATAATAAGTTACAGGAAATAAGTTACGGAGGAGCCCGTCATGAATAATATAGATATCCTAAAAAAAGCAATAGAGTCAAAGAAGCCTATCTCGTATGAATACATTAAGCCCGGTAAAACCCCTGGTCGTCGCACTGGTGACCCTTACGCTGTCTTTGTATTTACTGCGAAAGACGGGACACAAAGTACCAAGCTTCATGTAGTTCAAACGTCCGGAGTGTCCGACTCGAGCGATCGACAGCCTCTGCCAAGTTTCCGCACTCACGAGGTCGAACTACTATCGAATATAACGATTTTAGATAGTGAGCCGAATTTTACGCCCAATCACCCAGACTACAACCCGAATTGGGAAAAATACGACAACGTTATTGCTCAAGCCTAAGTCATATCGCTAGCCTAATACGTCTACAATAAAATAACGACAGAAGTGTGTCGTTATTTTATATTGAAGTTTGTTGTGTGATAAAAACCGGTAACCACTCCGATCACCTTTAGTGCAATACGTGGCTGGGATGGAGGGATTCGAACCCCCGAATGCCAGGACCAAAACCTGGTGCCTTACCACTTGGCCACATCCCATTAACGCACTTAGGCATTGTACACTAACTGGGGTAATCGCTCAAGTGGTGAAACCGCTTATTCAGCGGCTGGTTTGTTTTTCTCAGATTTCGCGACAGGCTTGCCAGCGTGGCCAAATTGGCCGTGCATTTCGAACAAAAAGTACCCGATGACCGCAGCGACCAACGTACCAAACAGCAGGTAGAATATGAACGTAAAGGCATTAAGCGTCATAATCGCGCTGACAATCACATTAAGGATATAGACGAGCCAGACAGCGAATAGCAACACCCAGCCCCGTTTTTCACGGTTCTGCAGCGGTTTAATAGCGAACGCGGTCAACAAGAGACTCACTACCGTAAAGACCATGCCGACAATCGTAATCGCCGCGGCATACGCCACCGCACCAGTGCCGTAGATAAAGTATTGGCTCGCAGGAGTGCCCAGCACCGCAAAACGGCCCATGACTTCAAAGAAATTAAACAAAATCGAGATGGCGCTAATAATCACGCCAATTAAGACAATCCACCAAATGTTCGCACCGAGCCATTTTTGCGCGTTCGCAGGCAGGTGAGGAATATCCTTTACGTATCGAAGGAGTCGTGTCTCCAATTGGTGTAACCATTTCATCAATTAAAACTCCCTGTTTATACTACCCCCATCATACCGCCCACTAGCGATTTCGACAATAGCTTTACTTTTTATGCTTTTTTGCGCTAGGCCACATACCCCACGCTGACCAAATAGCCAGCATCAAGATAGCCACACTGACGAGCACCGCCCACCAGCCAGGAATCGTGTCGATCAGCGTCCCAACAAAGCCAACAGTCTGCACAGGCGCGCCACTAAGGACTATCCAGCTGGCGATAAACAGCCACGCTACGCCGACAAACAGCCCACACAGCAAGCTAAACCAGCGAAACGCCGGACTGAGGCTCATACGCAGCAAGAATGGCACCGCAAAGACTTCCGCCGCCACAACCGTCGCTGCCAAGCCATAACCAGTTGCTAATCCACCTGGCAAACCGAGACTACCAAACAATACCAAAACCTCTTCAAACGTAAATAGTTGTGTCACCGCCATAATCACCAACAGCACCGCATAAAAGATACTGATATAGGCCGATTCCTTTGTTCGTGGCTGGGGTGCTGGCGTAACAGCAGGAAAAATACTCATGCTTGCAGTATAGAGTGCGACGCCCTGAATTGGCAAATCATTGTGATTTTTACCATTATGCTTGCGCTTTATCACGCCATCACGTAAAGTAACTATCAAGCGAAGTTACAAAAACAAACATACCGCAAAAAAATATATGTTGTGACCATCGCTCTACGATATATCCACCACAACAACGAATACTCGCCTCCTCTAGGGGCGAGTTTTCCGTTCTAACATATTTATTCAGCTTTTTTCGATTGTTCAGCCCGCCACTTGGCAATTTCGCCGTGATGTCCGCTCAGCAGTACGTCTGGGACACTCATCCCGCGAAACTCGGCTGGCTTGGTGTATTGTGGGAATTCGAGCGTTTCACCGTCTGAAAAGCTCTCGATAGCCGCGCTGGTTTCGCCACCTAACACTCCTGGCAACAGTCGCACGATACTATCAATCACCGTCATGGCTGGCAATTCACCGCCAGTCAACACGTAATCACCGACGCTGACTTGTTGATCAACCAGCGACACAATTCGCTCATCATAGCCTTCATAGCGGCCACAGATAAAGATTAGGCCGTGTTCGTTCTCGGACCAGTCTTGGGCGAGGGATTGCTTCCAGCGCTGTCCACGAGGCGTCATCAGCACGACCTGCGCACTCGGATCGACCGCTTTGGCCGCTTCGACTGCTGCGAACAGTGGTTCAGGCTTTAGCAACATGCCGTTGCCACCACCATAGGGCGTATCGTCGACTTGCTTGCGTGGTCCAATGCCGAACTCGCGTAGGTTAATGAGCGAGAACTCGACGGCGCCTTCGTTCTGCGCCTTCCACATCATAGAGCTGTTCAATACGCCGTCGAACATTTCTGGAAATAAGGTAATGACTTGGATTTTTTTCATCTGTACTAGTGTAATACAGATGGGCGGGACTGAAAAGACGCCCCTATTTTTGGGACGTCGTTTCTACACATAAGCTCTCAACAAATGTGGTGATTTGTCGCTCGCAAAGAGCTGTTTCTCGCAGTTCAAAGATGTGCTGAACTTATGGTTATTATATATCAAGGTCGTCGAGTTCTGCAAGCTCGGCGCGCGTCTTTTTTGAGTAGCTCGAGCCTTTGTCCACAGGTTCATCTGATGACGTTTCCACAGGTTCTTCAGCCGTCTCTTCGACAGGCGCCTCTTGGGTCGCTGGTGCTGGATCGTCAGATGAAATCATTGGTCCTTCGTGACCATCGTTGTTCACGATTTTCAAGTTATAGCGGGCGTCGTTCTTGGTACCCAATGCCCTAAGCAATGTGCGCAGGCTTTGTGCGGTCACACCCCGCTTACCGATAACACGG
>JAUIDL010000028.1 GCA_030428585.1 bacterium
CTGATGCAACAGGAGTTTGAGCAGGTCGCGGCGTGAAACAAGGCGAGGCTTATCTCACTCTAGCCCGGACCCCAAACGTCACTTCCAAGCAGGTCGCGGAGGCTCTTCGAAAGGGCATCTCGGTCGAGGAACTGGCTCAGCGTTGGGGACGCCCTCAGGGAAACCTGGGGGAGTCCCCCTATCTCACTCCCGCCTGCGCGGGCTACCCTTCCGCCCTCAAACGGCTCGACGTCCCTCCCTTGCGACTGTTCTGGCAAGGCCTCCCTCCCTCACACCTGCCCACGAGTCGCGTGGGTATCGTGGGGAGTCGCAAGGCTACTCGCTACGGACTGGCGATGGCCTCGGATCTGGGGGCCAGACTGGCGGCCCGCGGGGTGGCGGTCTTCTCTGGCCTGGCTGTGGGCATCGACTCGGCTGCTCATCAGGGTGCCCTGAAAGAAGCCGAGAGCACTGGTGTTATCGCTGCTTCACCTGTTTATGTCTCGCGAGCACCGGGACGTGAAGGACAAAACGACTTCTTTATTGCCCTCGCCACTTACCGAACGATTCCTTCGGCATCGATTTCAGAGACAGCCCGAGCGAACTTGGCAACGGGGTATGTCACCGCAGCGGTCAACGTCGATAGTTTGGTTGACATGGCGCTGGAGCTGGTTGATGCGCCGGATTCGCTCCATATGACGATTACTGATCCAGCCGACAAAACGTTTTATGATAACGATAAGAACGAAGAGTTTCATTTCGATGGCGTAGAGCGAACAGTCACCATGAACGTTGGTGGCCAGGTCTGGTATATGCATTTTCACGCGCCGTCTAATTTTCAGCTGACGCTGCGTGAACAAGTTGCGCCGTGGCTGTTCCTGATTGGTGGACTGGCGTTCACTGTCGTAGCCTTGATTCTTTATCTTGAACGAACCGGACTGCACCTGCGAGTTATACGAACAAGACCACCAGAATCAGAATAATCGTGATGACAGCGATAATAACGACCGGCGCCGGAGGTAAGTAGCGGGTCCAGCCGTCGTCAGTTTGGGTGACAGCGTCGCGTTCTTTAACGTTCGAGAGACTTGAGTACGGCAGGTATTGAGTATTTCCAAGCACTTGTGACAGCCGTGACGGTTGACTACCGGTGACGGGGACGAATGGAATTTGTACCACGCCGTTACCTGTTTCGATCGTCGTGATGACGGTTGGTTTTTGTGGGGTTGGCTTGGGTCCGTGCGTTTCTGGATCCGGAGGTAGCGGATGACCACATTCGGTTGGCGTTAGGTAAAGGACCGTTCCTGAACCATCGTTGACGATCTGAAAGACACATTCGAGCGGCAGGATCTCTTGGGTAAGGTCGGTGTCTAAAACAAAGGCACTGGCAGTAGTGCTGGCTAAGACACAAAGTGTCAGGATGGCGGGGATGAGTAAGAGTTTTTTCATAGCGCCGTCATCGTTAATGTCATTGGAAGGGAGTAGCTTCCAGAACGTTTTTCTGGAGGGATCTGTTGCGTCAGAGCATAGCCGTAGGCATAACGGAAGCATTCTCGTGTCGCACTTGGACTTGCTGACATCAGGGTGATCGAATCCACCGAGCCGCTACTGAAGCTCGAGATTCCTGTAAAGCCAGTCACGCCGGAACCAAGGTTAATGCAAGGGTGTTGGTATGTTGCGCCGGTGCCGTTGACCGTTAGTTGACCAGCGGTGCATCCGCTTCCTGCAGGATTGTTATAACTGTAGGTGCTGCCTGCACCATTACTCCATGTCGCTCCAGCTCCGCCAGTTGCGCCGAGGGATAGTGTCCAGCCCGATGTGTAATTGCTACCTGCGGCTGCTCTGATCTTGGCATTGCTGTTTGTCAGTGTCCCAGTCGTTGTTTGACAAGTGAACCTTGAGGTTGTTGCGCTCATTGGAAATGACGTTGGACCAATCGGGTTATTACTCGAGTCGACGAGTCGAGATTCGAGAAGCGCACTTGGTATTGCTTGGAGGACGACTATTTGCCCTCGCCACGAGTTACTTGAACTGATGCCGATTGTCCCAGAATTATTACCGGCCGCGGCCGTTCCTGAACCGACGACCAACATTAAGCGAGATCCTGGCGGTCCTCCAGAAGTTGTCACCTCACCGTCGTACGTCCAAGGGCCGCCAGCGCCAGCTGACCAACTTCCACCACTACTGACACCACCTCCAGATACTCCCGCAAGAAACGCAACGCGCCCAGGAGAAATTGCTGAGGCGTTTGCCGTGCCTGTACTAATAGTCGTGCTGGTTCCGGTAGAGCTGGCGCTGACTGCTTGTCCGCTAATTCCATTTAGTTTGTATACCCACATTCCAAGACTTGTGTTGGTGTTGGAGCTGCAGGTAAAACTGCTTGTCCCTGACGCGAGAATACTGACTGTTGAGGTAAATAACGTTGGGGTACCTGCTTGATTGAGGTAAGTTGTCGTGAAGGAAGATACGCCAGATGCACCGACAGTAAGCGTCACCGAGTCTGTGGCACCACAAACAACAAAATATGATTCATTCCCCTGTACAAACATCGATCCAGTAGAGATGCTACTTGTGTTACGGGCACTTGCTTGGCCGACGGTGGGGTAGCTCAGTGCCTGGCTATCATTAATAGCACCCAGTAAGTTAATGAGAAGTGCTCCGATAGCTATCGCCAGCAAGAAAAACACGTGTCCGGCTATCCGTACCCGCCGTGTCCTCATACTGAGTCTATCCCTTCTTTTGGTTAGGCGGTGGGACTTTTAATTTATCACCGGCTTCGATGTGGTATGGTGCGCGAATGCGGTTGGCGGTGGCCAGTTTCTTCCATGAGACGCCGTAGTGTTTAGCGATTTTTTGTAGCGATTGGCCTTCGACTACGGTGTGGTGTCGCCAGTGTTTGGCAACGGTACGACGGTGGGTCAGGCGACGAACTAACAAGAAGACGACAACGGCAAATGCCAGCAAGATGAATAATTCGATAGCCAGAGCGGCTGGGTGTGGCATGACAAAGACGTAGCCAGAGTTGCCACTGGACGTAATGGTTTCGGCATCGTCAGAAACTTGTCCGAGGCTGTCATCGACGTTGGCATTGTAGGTCGCGTCAACGACGGCTTGATACAAGCCTCCCCAGAATGGGCGGTCGACTTCGAAGTTCCAGCTAGCAGAGGTTGCCGGCAGGACAGGGTAGGTACTCGTGGTTGAGGCGCTGGTGACGCCGAATAATGAGACTAATCGAGAGGTAATCGAGGTATCAAGCGAGACGTTACCCGTATTGGTAAGACTTGGCTTGATGGTGTACTTGTTGTTGTCGCGTTCGTTGGCTTCCAGGGCGACGTTACTGACAGTCACTGCTTTGACGATGTCGCCAGGAATGGTGACGGCGATACGAATGGCCGATCGGAAGCTGAGGGCGATGCCACCTTCGGTGGTTGATGGCTGCTGGTTGGCTTGCATGATGGTAATACAGCCACCATGTTCGCCGACCCCAGCGTTTTCAGGGACGGTAATCGTAAAGTCAACGACTTCTTCTTTGCCAGATTCGAGCGTGACGCTGGTACGATCGAGTTTGACCCAGGCGCCAACGTCGATGCGGTCGTCGGCTTCTTGGGCGCACGAGAAGGCGCCGTCATTGGATGCGCGCGAGTCGACGGCACCAATGTTGATCGTGGCGGTTTCGCCGGTATTATTGTTGATCTTGACCCCGTCCTGGTAGGATTCGCCAGGGTTTAGCTCGTAGATAAAGATTGATTGGGTGCGAGGGTTATCATCGCGGGGGTTAGCGGGAACTCCGCCGACACCACCGTACTCTATTGCCGAAGAGGATAACGGCGCGAGTGCGAGAACGAGGGCAACACCTAATCCAAGTAACAGTCGTTTAATACTACCACTACTTTACACGAACGAGGGGCACTTGACTAGTCAAAGGGTGACTACGAAGCAGTTGCGGTGATGGTCATTGGCAACGTGTAGTTACCAGCTGGGGTTTCACCAGGAATTTCTTGTGACAGACCAATACCAGTCAGGTAGCCACGGTAGACAGTCGCTGCGTCAGTTGCGGCGCTCAGTAGGGTGACAGGTGTCCCGCTGTCGAGAGCGTCAGCACTTCCTTGGGTGACCGTTGCAGTCGTACATTCAGTACTGGTACAGTCGTCGGTCAAGGTTGCCGTACCCGATGATGGGTCTAGCGTCAGTTGTCCGTTAGTACAACCACTACCTGTTGGGTCGTCGAAGTCGTAGCTGTCGCCACCGTCAGTCCACTGTGGACCGGTACCGTTGATCGTCAGTGTCCAGCTTTGACCAGATGTGGCTGATGGGTTAACGATGTAGATACGCTGGGTACCACTTCCCATCGTTCCAGTTGCCGTCTGACAATCGAATGAGAATCCAGTTGCCGTCATCGCAAAGCTCGGTGATCCCACAGGGACACGGCTGGCGTCGAGCACGGCTGCGGTCAATGATCCAGCGTTAATGGTTTGTGTAACGTCGGTTGTCGCCGACTGAGCAAACGTTGCCGTTGCAGGCACGATGGCAATAGCAAATACAGCGACTGCAAGCGAAACAATCTTCGTGATTTTTTGCATTATTTTTTTCCTCTTGTTTATCCTTTATACCTCTGGTGGATGACTATATGGTACCAAACATGCTTGTGTTTTGCAAATTTATGGTTATGTTTAGTTTTTGCGCGCTTGCCTCTCGCACCCACCCCGAAAGACAATTGACGTTTGACCACTGTTTTCGTATAATAAACCAAGCTTCCGGTCATACGGATATTATTCCGGCGTAGCTCAGTGGTAGAGCAGGTCGCTGTTAACGACAAGGTCGCTGGTTCGAGCCCAGCCGCCGGAGCCAAAATAAAATGAGCACCCAACGGGTGGTCTTTTTATTTTGAGTCTCGATGACTGAGGTTGGGCTAAGCGACCGAAGCGCGAAGCGATGCCTGGTCGCGGTTCGCTCGTTAGTCTCATGCCCGAATACATTCGGCGCATAGATTAACGGACTGCCCAGCCATAATGCATCTGAAAGTTGCTTAAAGATATTTTGAAAATACTCGAGTAAAATTATCCGCTGTCTCCACCATCCATGCAATTAATAGTTCCGAAACCTCGGGGTCTAGAAAGTCTCCTTTTTTTGTGATCAGGATGCGGCTTGCTTTGCGTTCAGGGAGTTCTTGCCAATCGAGCTGGAGTGCGAGTTCTTTCTCAATTTTATCCTTATTGCTAGCAAGTTGATTGTACAGAGCTTTATTATCGTTTATATACAACTCCATTCCAACTTGTTGTTCGCGGGAGTTAATAGTTGCGCTTAATTTTGCCTGCGACGAGCCAATTCGAATATTTAGCCAGTGTTGTGGGCGTGGCGTTTGCCAGCTTTTTATATACTTAGCATGGTCTTCTCCGAATGCGCACATTCGTTCAAAAAATGTTTGTTGTTGGAGTTTGAGGTCGCTAAAGCTGTTTCCTGACGCACTTTGCTTTACGGTCTTAGCCCAGTCATTTGGTTTTGCGACTATATTGAAACGCGGTGCGGGCTTTGAATCGCCGATTTTCCATGCTTCGATTTGCAGCAAGAAGAAGTTTGCGTCTTCGGTAGTGTTTTCATTAAGCCAATTTACGGCCTGCTCATGTTCCTCACGAGCACGCTCAACGATCCATATAATGACTTCTGCCTGTAGTCCCGCTGCGTAGGTGATTATTTTTCCAAGGTGGTCATGATTTGTTGGTTCTAACTGATTCTCGATGACAATTTTTTTGCCGTTGTCATCCTCGGCCAGAATGTCGACATGGAATTGACCTACACCAACCTCTGTCTGTGTATCGATGATGCTCATACCTATTGTCTCACTGAGTAGCTCGATATTCTCAGGTAGTGCGAGCCATTGCGTGAAGTCGAGTGCCTCGTGCTTCCAAACGTCGCGAAGATGGATTTGTACTAGTTTGCTTAGATCAATCATGTAGTCATTATAGTACGAAATCACCGCAGGTGATTAATTGAGGTGCATAAGGTATAATATTGCGTAATATGTATAATTCTAGCTCTGATGAAGATACCGCTAATATTTCTGCGCAAATAAAAACCACAAAGGTTGTTTATCCGCAGATCTATTCTTACACTTTGCCCGACGAACCGGATAACAATGGGTCACAAAAGATTGGTTATACCGAGCGAAAAGACGTTGATGCCCGTATTCGCGAGCAGACACACACCGCCGCGAAGCAATTACGTTCTGAAAAACAATGGAGCGCACCGGCTTTCTATAGTAACTCTGAGGACGACTTTACCGACAAGACATTTCATAAGTTCTTGATTAAAAGCGGCATCCAGAACCGGCTCGATCTTGGTAGGGAGTGGTTTTATTTTAACGGTACGCCAGAGAAATCAAAGCAGCTCTTTGATTCGTTTCGAGAAAAAGGCTTCGCGGCACTTCAGGACAACAGTAGCCAAAAAATCGCTTATACGTTGCGCACTGAACAGCAAGACGCAGTCACTAAAGCGAAAGTATATTTTGAATCGCACGAGAACGGTGAATTCTTATGGAACGCCAAGCCCCGATTTGGCAAAACTCTAGCAAGTTATGATTTAGCTAAGCAGCTCCAAGCACAAAAAGTCCTTATCGTCACCAACCGTCCAGCCATCGCAAATTCGTGGTTTGATGACTTCAACATGTTCATCGATGGCTATTATTTTATTTCAAGTGCATCATCGCTTGCCGATCGTCCATCACTGACGCGTGAGCAGTACTCGGCAATCGATGGCACAGATAAGCCGCAAATTACCTTCTTGTCGCTACAGGATCTTAAGGGATCGAAGTACTTTGGTGGTAGTCACGAAAAACTTCGCTGGGTAGCCGACCTTGACTGGGATCTGCTTGTTATCGACGAAGCGCATGAGGGTATTGATACCGGTCGAACAGACGCAGCGTTTACAAATGTAACCCGTAAACATACCCTCCACCTCTCCGGCACACCGTTTAAAGCTCTCGCTAACCAGAAGTTTCCCAAAGAAGCGATTTACAACTGGACTTACCTTGATGAGCAGCAAGCTAAACAAGACGAATTGAATGATCCAGAAGTCGGCGATAGCGGCGCTCATGCAGACTTGCCAGATTTGCGTTTGTATACCTATCGTATCTCCCAGATGACCACCCAAGAGGTGAATGAGGGTATTCAGATCGATGATGAAAGCCGCGACTATGCTTTTGACCTAAATGAATTCTTTGCAACAAAAAATCAGAAGTTTGTGCACGAAGATGACGTCAAAGAGTTTTTGCGCAATCTGACTACGAACGAAAAATATCCATTCTCTACACCAGAGCTTCGCGACGAGCTGCGACACACCTTTTGGTATGTCGGCAACCGTGTTGAGTCGGTGAAAGCACTCGAGCAGCTACTCAAGCAAGACCCTGTGTTTGAAAACTATAAGGTGATTGTGGCAGCCGGCGATGGTAAGTCATTCACTGAAGAAGACGAGGATTTCAAAGGGAACGAAAAATCATTCGACCGCGTAAAAGATGCCATTAGAAAGCACTCTAAGACAATCACCCTCAGCTGCGGACAGCTGACAACTGGCGTCACTGTGAAAGAATGGAGTGCCGTGCTGATGTTGACTGACATCAAGACGCCATCCCTCTACATGCAGGCAGCCTTCCGTGCGCAAAACCCATACCGATTTACCGAAAACGGTGAGTTAAAGGCCAAGCAATCGGCATATCTATTCGATTTTGCACCGACCCGAGTACTTGAGATTTATGATAAATTTGCCAATGGCCTAAATCAAAAGATGGTTAATGGTGAAGTAACCGAGGCTGAACGCAAAGAAAATATCAAAGAACTACTTAACTTCTTCCCGGTTGTATCAGAAGATGTGAACGGCCGCATGGTTGAGCTCGATGCCGAGAAGGTACTGACGTTCCCGAACGCATTGGCTGCGACCGAAATCGTCCAGGCGCGCTTTATGACCAACTTGTTGTTTAACGACAACATAAAGGGTGTATTTAGCTTTCCGAAGGAAGTCTCCGACACAATCGAATCAATCATCGATAAAATGCCGGTTGAGAAAAACAAGCGGGTTGAAACTGCCAAAAAAGAGCTCGACCTTGACGATGCGCGCAAGGTTGCCGACGAAAAGCAGCACAAGATCAATGAAAATACCGGCGTTATCTTGGGCGAGAAGATCTACCGCGCGAACATCGACCGAGTTGTCGATAATGTATTAAGCCAAGATACACCAGAAGAAACGATTGATATGCTCGCGAGTGAAGTCGAATCACTTGCAGAAGCGCCAATTGCCAAGATTAAAGAGCAGTACAAACTAACTGCGACTGAAGAAGAAAAACTGCGCCAAGATGTTGCCGAAAAGGTGAAGCTGGCGGTTGCTACCTACGAAAAAAGCGATGATAAAAACCCCGAGGAGCTTAAGCAGAGCCTTGCCGCCGTCATCGAGCACGACCTGGTACAGGTGAGTGTAGAGCAGCAAGAGACGAAAGTTGTTGAGAATGTCCAGAAAACAAAAGAGGATGAAATTCGCGATCGTCTACGCTCGTTTACTCGTACTATCCCGATGTTTATCATGGCAAATGCTAGC
>JAUIDL010000029.1 GCA_030428585.1 bacterium
GGTGTGGGCATCGCCAGAAGTACCTTCTGTAACGCGTTGTTTATATCGCGCGATTGGGTCAGTGGTCGCGAGATGGATATTAATAATGTCGGCATGGGGACGAAGCTTGTCGATGATCGTTTCACGGGCGACGTCTTTATGTAAGACATGGTCAACGACAAAACTGATGCCTAGCTTGGCGGTCTCAATCAAGTATGGCGCAAAGATCTGACGGATTGTATTGCCACGGTCATGGTCGGGCTGTCGGAGAGCAACGCCACCGTGAACCAAATCACTCGAAATACGGTGAATATTGAGTTCGGTGGAAATCTTTTGCGCGAGCGTGGTTTTGCCAGATCCTGGCGCACCACTGATGTAGATGACGACGGGTTTCATAGGTTACTCACTAAGTGTGCTTAGTTGCCGTGATTCGAATTCCCGCTTGTTGACGCAGTGATTCGAGGGCAACTGCAGCGCCAGGTCCGAGCACGGCTTTAAAGTGTTTTCGTTCATCGCGAGTGTAACGACCTTTCGGAGCTTCGGGTGTTTCTGGCTGCTCGGGGTCCGGCGTTTGCTTTGGAAGGTCGGGGTTTTCGTGTAATCGCTCTTGCATGGCTTAAGTCTAGCATATATATGATATAGTATAAAAATTATGGGAATACTCGATCGATTTGAAAATTTTTTGGATGAAACATTACGTGATGCGAGAACTGTCGTTGTGCCTCCAGCCTCAGATGTTAGCGAGGTTGAGCTACCAGAAGAATGGAAGAAAATGACAAGTGAAGATTTACGCAGGGCTATGCGCTTAAAAATGGGGAATCAAGCGACTAATAGTGTTCGAGCGTCTGGGTATGAGGGTGAAGTTGACGAGGTTGACGATTAGTTAGTTTTGCTCATTTTCAGCATCACCAAACAAATAGAGATGATGTCCGTCCCAACCTGGTACAGCACGTTCCGTTTTGCGGAAACCAACACTTTGTACCAGGTGGTCGGAGATGACATTTCCATCTCTTACGAAAGTCCAGGCTCGATTAGAGAAGTTCGTTTCGACCACTTTCATGCGCTCTTCTAAAGATAGTCGCCCAAGGCCTTGTCCTCGGAAACGATGTGCAATAAAGCCCGAGACGTTCGGCGCATCCGTGCGGAGTCCAGACGGTATATCGATTTGATTCGTGATGAGACATAACCCAACCGCTCGATCGCCGCTAAAGACGATGAATTGCTCTCTTGACCCTGTCTCACAAGCAGCTCGGGCCTCCTCGAGTTTTTTAATCGCTAATTCGGCTGATTGTCCGTATTTTTCGACCGTAACAGGAAATTCACCGGCGATATCTTTATTATCTGGACGTTTCAGTAACCGACTGAAATCCTGAGCAACTGAAGAAAAGTCTTCGATTTGAGTAAATGGTGTAACACGGTTCATGTGGCTAGTATGGTATGAATGTCAGTTTGCAACAAGCACTAACAAGATGTGTCGTGTTAGTTTAGCGCAACGGATCGCCACTGTTCACATGAATGTGTAGGTGCTTGTTATCTTGGTATTCTCCAAGGTTTGTCGTGACTCGAGCGGCGCCTTTTTCAGTCTTCACCATTTCGGCAATTTCTTTGACGACTGCAAGTAGCTCATCGGCGAGTGTTCCGTCTAGTTCGAGCAGAGAATTGACATGTACTTTTGGTGTGACAACGATATGTGTTGGCCAAAATGGCTTTGTATGATAATAAGCGAGTATCGCCTCTGTCTCTTTGATGATGTGAATAGTAGTTTTACCGTCGGTCCTGTGCGGAATGATCAGGTCGCAGTAGATGTCAGTGCCACTGTAGTCGGTCATAAACCTATCATACACTACGGTGTTTTTATGAGGCCAATTGCGTAATGCCGTTGGTTTGAAATTTGTTCTGCCAATTCGTGTCGCTTGGCTACAGTCAAAGGGAGTTTTCGCGCTGATAAAAGAGCGTTTTGAAAATAATCAAACAAAGGTAAGTATTTTGCCGCACCTTTTTCCTGTGACTCAACGGTTTGGTTGTGTTGCAGTCGCATGGCGTTGTCAAAAAAGTCGGATAATTTAACGACAAAGCAATCAAGGTTGGCGTCGCACGCTTTAATAACGTGGTCGACGTATACTTGGTGTTTTGTAGGACGGTCGAAGCGCTTGATTATCGTGGAGCGATACAGCGTAGGTGCAGATCTCTATAAGCCTACTTCGAGAATCGGCAGGAAAGGCTTGGAGGGCTGTGTGCAACTCTTGCTGAGTCTCGACTGCAAGCATGTTATTTCTTGTTACGATTAACCAGGCGGTAGATAAGTTGAGCGATGAGTGTGATGACCGATAGTTCGAAGCCGATACGAGAAATCAGAATCAGGTCGTTGACGATTTGGTGGCCAAGCTGTTCCAGTGCTGTCGGTGCGCAGTCGTATTGTTCGTTGAATGCGTCAGCACACATGACGCGCAGAAGGTAGTTGGAGAGCAGAGTAAAGAAGACATAGCTGATCGCCAGGCCGAGCATCACAAGCAGGGTGGTGCGGATTGGGCTTGTGAGGATATGGGTGAAGATTTTCATGCTATCACTATAGCAAATACAAGGAAAACCCAGGCCATTGCTTTTTCATAACACATATGCTATAATGGTATTTACAGTCCGTTAGTGCGACAATCAGTCGTCTACGCAACTCTTGCAAAAATCAGACCTCAATCTTGAGCAAATGGAAGCAGAACTCTTTCTGTGGTGATTTGGCCAAGATGCAGAATAGCTTGCGCTAAACTCTTACAACAATAATTACGCCAAACTCTTTTGGCGACGGGGCTATGAACCCAAGGAGAAATATGAAAAAATATAACACTGCCGATGTCGCGAGGACACTTCGTTTTGCGCAGGAAAAAGCTGAACGAACCCTTCGTGAGTATCGACCTACGCTCAGTAAAGTCGCTGCACCTCAGTCAGGAACACTTCGCATTATTCCGCTGGGTGGCCAAGACGGCATTGGTGAGAAAAACATGATTGTCGTCGAATACGAACATGACGCGGTCATTCTAGATTGTGGCTTCGACCTCGCCGTCGATTTGCCAGGGGTTAATTACGCAATTCCGGTCGTCGATTACCTCAAAAGCATTCGTCACAAAATTAGGGCATATATTATTAGTCACGGGCACATGGATCATATTGGTGCGCTGACGCACGTGGTGCCTGATTTTCCTGCGCCTATTTATGGTAGTCAGTTTACGATTGGTATGGTTGCGACGCAGTTCGAGAAGCTACAGGAATCGGGGAAGTTATTTGAACCAGACTTGGTGGTTATGGATATGGATACCCACGAACGGATACACATCGGTGCATTTACGGTTGAGCTTGTCAGGGTGACGCATTCGATCCCTGAATCGTCTGCCATCGTGCTGGATACGCCACAAGGCCGAATCATTAACACTGGCGATTTTCGACTCGATCCGGAACCGCTCGACACGTTGCCGAGCGACATTACTCGACTGAAAGAATTGGGCAAAGAAGGCGTATTGTTGCTGATGAGCGAAAGTACGAATACGACCAAACTCGGACGAACACCAACCGAGCATACGTTGCAAAAAAGTTTTTATGACCTTGCGCGAACCGCCAAAGGTCGCCTAATTGTCGCGATGTTTTCAACTAACATGAATCGTGTACAAATGATTGTCAACGCGGCGATCAGTGCAGGGCGAAAGGTCGCACTGGATGGCCGAAGTATGATGATTGTCGCTGAACTCGCAATTCGGTTGGGAAAGTTAAAGATTCCAAAAAATACGTTGATACCAATGTCGCAAGTCGAGTCGATGCCAGACCGCGAGGTGCTGATTATTTCGACTGGTGGCCAAGGTGAGCCTGGCGCGGCGCTGAGTCGTATGGCGGTCGGCGAACACAAGCTGATAAAGTTGCACAAAAAAGACACCGTTGTGATTAGTAGTACGCCGATTCCTGGTAACGAACAAAGCTACGCACGTATCGGTGATCTGCTATCAACCATGGGCGTCAAACAATATCGGCATCCAACCCACGAGATTGATGGCTCGGGTCCACTGCACGTTTCTGGTCACGCAGCTCGCGATGAACACGCCGAGATGATTAGGTTAACCCGACCAACATTCTTTATGCCCATCTATGGGGGAGCGCTGAATCGTCAGTATCATAAGGATATTGCGCTGGAGCAAGGGATTCGAAATGACCGAATTATTATGGCGCGCAATGGCGACGTCATTGAATTTGGCGGTAAAAGTAACTACCGAGTTGTAGGACGGGTCACGGCTGGGGCGCATTTGATCGACCAGACAGGAACCGAAGTACCAGAAATTGTCGTCCGTGATCGTTTACAGCTGAAGGGAACTGGTTTTGTGATTGTCGTCGTGACAATCAATAACCACGGCAAGTTTGTGGCGAATCTGGATGTACTGACGCGAGGCTATGTTGTCGCTGATGCGAATACCGACTTACTGAACGGCGTTCGGGATGAGGTCCGAAAGGCCCTGAAAGCTCGGGGTAGGGTGAACTCAAAAACCGCCCTGCAGCTATTCAAACGAACCGTCCAATCATCGATTGCCGCGTATCTATTAAAAGAGACTGGGAGCTTGCCGATTGTGATTCCGGTTGTGAACGTCGTCGGGATGACGCGCGTAAAGCGACGGCCGGTGGAGGATGTGCATTAGGTAATTAATCTTCTGATTTCGATTCTGGTGTGAATCCAGCATCAACAAGGTTAACGACAGAGTCTGGTAGGATCAGAGGACGATTGGGAATGACATTTCGTTCACCGGTTTGGTCACACGTCACAAGAGACCGCCCTGTATCGTAGGGCTCGATAGTGTACGTAGACGTATCGGTGTCAGGGGCTAATGGTCGTAGTCGTTCCATAGTTTAATGATAACAGAATGCTTCAGCCTAGAACTGGACTAGTACGTCAAAATTAAAGATAACTTGATACAGTACGGCGATTCCTAATAGGACAAACGGGACGATGTAGCGCAGGACAAAGTTCAGAATCGATCGATTAGGCTGTAGACCAAATTTTCGGAGATACCACTCGTGAAATGTCTGTTTCTTGTCTTCGAACTGGGCGTGACTTAGCACACAACCTTTGAAAATTAGAATCTGGATGTAGTTCAAGACAACCCCCACGGCTACTAATCGCCAGTCAAGCCAAAACGGCGCCGTGTAGGCCAGGACGATAACAACAATGTGCGTGATGATGATGATGATGAGTGGCTTTTTCATGTTTTCACTATAACAAACAGAAATCAATACAGGGGAAGCCACATTGGTTGCCCTTAACCTAGTCTTGAAATAAACGTGGAAAATAGTAAATCGATTGCAGAGCCGATTCAACCGTCTCGTCGATTGCCGGATGCCAATTAACATTCTCATCATCACGAGGGTTGAGCGGAACTATTTTGTTTCTATCAAAACCTACGATTGTCGGATAGGGAGTTGCGCCACTCATAGAACCTTTGTAGATATAGGTAAAGGGAGAGTATTGTACCTCTCCAATGATACTTTGCCAATGGTCAAAACGGGTTGCATAAAAGTTAGCGTTGAATTTCGATGGATCAGCCTGGGGGTTGGCTTCGCTAAAAAGAGTACGGTTTTTCACAAGGCTTGCGCCGTTGATGCCTGCCCACGCTTGTTGATTGGGATCGAGTCCGAGATTTCTTTGATGGGTGAGCAAGGTATTGAAGATACCGTATCGACCCATGCCAGATGCTAAATCTTCAAGACTCACGGTCGGAAAAGTAAATTCCATAGCGTCGAAAGTGCGTGCTGAACTAGCTGTTTTATGTGGGGTAATCGACACCTCTGTCATGAAGTACACTATACAATATAATAATGAAAATACAATTAATATCGTGGGGATGATGTGGGCGATGTTAGAACTATTTTGATTGTTGGTTGACCAAATGATAAATGGGCTGCTCCAGTTCTTTGATTGGCTTAAAATATATAATTGTATATCTGTACAAATTATGATATAAAAATGTTAATTATGAACGCCAATACATCAAGTTCTATGGGCGGGGAATATTCGAACACCCTTAAGTCTGAGACAGAGCGCTTTTATGAGTGTCAGGCGAAATTTTACGAAGATTTGATATGTACTAATAATGCAGTAATGTCCGTGCGTGTTTTGGGTTCCTATGGTCGAGGCGACGCAAGGCTGGATAGTGATTTAGATGTATGGGTGACTGCACGGGATGACACACCTTTTAACGAGTTATATGAACTTTGGCGCCAAGACCTAGATAAGCGAGAACAGTATCAGCTAGATCATGGAGATGCGCTTCCAGCTATCACCAGACATGGACCGAGTGTATTTAGGGATAAAGAGAGCGCTGCTTACCTTGCGGGCTTTCTGCATCGAGTGATGTTTCCAGGTGAATTGGGCGAACACATATTGATGCATCGGGTGGATCAGCCGGAACTACCGGTTAGCTACTCGAATGATGATACCTTAGCCGATATGGCAATTATGCTCTCCGACTTCCTCGGTAATTATTGGCGAGAAGTGGAGAGAGGGGATATAAAATTACAGAAGAAGTGGCTTGCAAGATTACATAGGGAAGTAACCTACCACACCCTAGGGGTGAGGCTTAGGCATGATACGGATATTTTTGAAGATGGAACCGACGAGGCAGCTATTGTGCAAAAGGCCGATGAATTATTGAGCTCACTCACACAATTAGCTGTACCAAATCTTATTCAAGAGCGGCGAATAATTCAGTCATGTCTTTGGACACTAGAAAAGGTACGTTGGGAGCTTTTCGGCTGCGTGGAGGATACAGAGCGATGGGATAGATGGCGCACCGGGGAGCGCACACATCTTGGTTTTACCCCTCAAGAAATAGGAAAACTTTTGCGTGATTGTCAGCAATACCTTGGAGAAAGTGCGCCTAGTGTGAAGCGTATAGGTGGCCTACTTGTTGAGGCTGCGAACCCACAAGATACACAGACGCATAGCAGGATTCCTGAACTTCACGATGAGTTATCGAAGGTACTTTATGAGATTATTACGACACTTGCTAGTAATGTTCGAGTGCGATCTAGTGAACCGCAGACATCGGTATGGCCTACTCTTGATAGTGAATCCCGATTTATATATCGAACAGGGACAAAGGGAGCGGAACACTATTTACAAACCGAGATTGCTGCGTATGAAATTTTAGATAAGCAGAGAATTCACTTTATTGAAACTGATGACGAAGGAGTCATCGGCGTAAGTGTGTATGCAGTTGAGGGTGTTCCGATGATGCGAAGTGGTCAGCCGATTAACATTGCACGTTATCTCGCTACTATTACCGACAATCATGCACACATCGGAGAATATTTTGGGCGACTCGGCGCACCAATGCAGTTTACAGCTTATGAAGAATACCTAATATATATGACCAATAGCTTGTCGAGCCCAATACGAAGATTTGCGCAAGGAATTATTAAAGAATTTGGCGAAGCATTGGAGTCTGAAATTCCAGTACTCTGTCATATGGATGCGGGTCAGCACAATGTGATCGAGAGCGATAATGTCTATACGCTTGTCGATTACGAACATGCCACATACTGCTCACCGCTATGGGATATTGAACGTGCCGCAGTCGATCTTGATGAGTCCTCTAGGGACGCATTTCTTTCGGAATATTACGGTACACATCTAGAACATGATCCAGGTGCAATTTTTGCTACGCGTGTAGCTATTGCCGCACGATTAGCCCATATCCCACGCTATACCCAGTATGCTATTAAGACTTTGCGATCATTCGGTTATGGAGAGTCGCTGTAAGATTTTTTTGGTATCCTCGGGAGGTAATATGAGTTGTGGGGCTTTTCTAGACCCATAGGCGCCGTGAAAATCGCTTCCTCCGGAAATAAGGAGAGAGTAGGTACGGGCATCATCCAAAAAGCGTTTTCTTTGTTGTTTGGTGTGCGATGGATAGTATGCTTCGATTCCGTCTAATTTGTATGCAAGCAAGATTTTTAGGGTTGATTCATAACTTTGCGTATCATCGCTACCATTAATTGTTTTTAGAAAGCGAGTACCAGGATGAGCCCAAAATATAATCCCACCCATAGCATGAACCGCATCGATAGTCTCCTTGATTGTTGGTAGGAAATTGTCTTCCTCAACAAAGAACAGCCCTAATTTTTTTTGTTCTTCAAAGGCAGCCTGACCGTTCATTACTCGAAATGCCTCAAAAATATCATGTGAGTAAATGGGCTTCGGAAGGTTACTTGGCCTCATTTTGTCA
>JAUIDL010000030.1 GCA_030428585.1 bacterium
AATCTTCGGTCTCGATATCAGCCATACTGGTATCAAAGCAATGTCAGTCGACCCCCAGAAATGGCTGGTTGAAGGCTATGGCTCGATCGATCTTGAACCCTTGCGCGTCAAGGAATCTCTTGAAGCTGCCGATAAGACATACCTTGCTGACAACATCAAGCTACTTGTTAACGAGAAAATTATCGGAAGCTTAGGCTCAAGCCGAGTTATCGTTTCTATCCCTACCGCACGCAGTTTCTCCCGTACCTTTACGCTTCCCGTCTCTGCCGAGAAAAACCTCGATGAAGCCGTCAGGCTAGAGGCAGAACAATATATCCCAATTCCTCTCGAAAACCTTTACCTCGATTACGAGATTGTCGAAAGAAATAAAAAAGAACTCACCATTTTGATGAGCGCCGTCACCCGAGTTGTCATTGATAACGTCATCCGAAGCGTTGAATCAGCTGGCCTCGAGCCGATTCTGATCGAACCGAGCATCTGTTCAGTTGGTCGCGTCATGACCGAAACCGAACGTGGCGACTTACCGACCATTATCGTCGACATTGGCCCAGCCAGCACTGATATCGCCGTCCTGGACCGCGGTTCAATTCGCGTGACTGGGGGTCTTTCGGTCGGTGGTAATACGTTTACCCTTGATATCGCTAAGAAAATGAGTGTTGCGCTCGAAAATGCCCACCAGCTGAAAGTTTTAAATGGATTAAACGCAGGTCCGCGCCAAAAGAAACTAACTGACGCATTGAGTCCAAGTCTTGAACGTATCTTAACTGAGGTCAAAAAGGTGATTCGTTACTACGACGAGCGGATTAGCAACGGTCGCAAACTCGAGCAACTATTGGTGGTCGGAAGTGGGAGCAACCTCCCTGGGATTGGCGAATACTTTACCAATGCTCTGGTTATGCCAGCACGTGTCGCCAGTCCATGGCAAAAACTTGATTTTGGCAAGATTCAGGAACCACCAAAGCAATTCCGTCCGCGTTATATTACCGTAGCTGGTGCATCCAGCATCGCTCCAGCGGAGGTCTGGAAATAATGCTTAACTTGTTACCAAAAACAGAGAAGAAACAGCTCCAAGCCGCCCGAGCTAATTTAATCTTGCTTCGCTACACATTTGTGTTACTGCTCGCCTTTGGCTTTTCTCTTTCAATTTTGGCTGGGTCATATTTCCTGTTGACCATGACAAAAACCAGTGCCGAGCAATTAATTGAGGCGAACGATACCAAAGCGACCGCCTTCGCTGATACTCAGGCAGAACTTAGCCAACTGTCAAATAATCTGTCGAGCGCCCGAACACTGCTCGATCAACAAGCTGCGTACTCAAAAGCACTCATTTTGATCGGGAAAGCCTTGCCAAGTGGGGCCGTTATCGAAGAGCTCGAGCTCGAAGCCGCTAATTTCAACGGCACCCCCGTTGCCGTCACCGTTCATGCGACCTCAAGCGACGTCGCAACCCAAATTCGCCAACGGTTCGCCAGCACTGCCGGCCTGACCAATGTCAACTTGGCATCAGTCAGTGAAGATGATGCCATCGAGGGTTACCCTGTCAGTGCCGAAATGACCTTTACGATTAGTCGGGAGGCGGTACGATGAGTCAGAAAAAATCTGGCATGACTGCCACAGGACTTCGTGGACTTTTGATATTCTTGATGATTCTGGTCATTGCTGGTTCGGTCGCCGGTTTCTACTACGGTTTACAAATGGTACGTGAATATGCGGTCGAAGTCAGCCATACTACTCAAGACGCGGCAGCCAGTGATAACCAATTCGACCAGCTCCAGGCACTACGACAACAGCTAGCCCAGACCCAACAACTCGTCAAGAAAGCTAACCAGATATTCACGACGAACGCGAAATACCAATCCCAAGCCGTCACCGACTTTCAAGCGTACGCAAAGAAAGCCGGTGTGACCATCGATACGATCACCTTCCCTAATGAAGGCTCGACCAGCACCACAAAAGTTGTCTCCGTCACCCTGGAAGACCCAGTTGAATATAAACGTTTGATTCACTTTCTCCAGCTGACCGAGACGAGTTTACCAAAACTGCAGACAACCAGCCTTTCGATTAGTCGAAATACGAGTAACAACGATACTGTTGATGTTGCAGCAATCAAATTTAATATGTCGGTGAAATAGTATGGAAAAAGGATCAAGCAAACTATCACGAACCATCAAACACCTGTTTGCACGGTATCACATGACTATGTTTATTGTGTTCATTATCGCCTGTCTCACAATCGCCGTTCTATTCCTCAGCAATATATTAAGTGACGCCTCGATTGGCGAGGGCTACGAATCTCCTTTGACTCCAGGGACGATTGACCAGCAAACACTTGACCGTATCAATGCGCTGCACACCAGCAAAGACAGCTTGCCTGGCGTTTCGCTCCCCTCTGGTCGAGTCGACCCATTTAATGAGTAGTACGGTATACTAGAATTATGCTAGTGCTTGGATCACGCTTCCACAACACACCAATCATGAGTCTGCAGACTGGAGCAGAATTGGCTCGTACCAAACGAGCTCTGATTGACCCGCGAGATTTAACCATTTCTGCCTTTGAACTCGAAGGGCAACTACTGACCGAGCATCCATCATTTCTTCGTGTGAACGATATCCGTGAGGTATCGGCTGTCGGCATGATCATCGATGATAGCGACGAAATCGTTGGCCTGGATGACGTCATTAAATTGAAAAAACTCCACGATTTGAATTTCGAACTCATCGGCATGCCTGTGGTCGACCAACACCGACGCAAACTTGGTAAAGTCCAAGACTACACCACCGAATCGCACGGCTTCGTCATTCAACAAATACAAGTCAAGCGGGGTATGCTACGCTCAATTACCGACACCGGCCTCTTGATCCATCGATCTCAAATTGTCGAGATTAACGACCATCAGATTATCGTGAAATCTACTGGCAAGAAACAGGTCGTTGAGCCCGTCCAGCAAGCCACTGAAAAACTCGAATATTCTAACCCATTCCGCCAGCCAGCCCCACAAGTCGAACCGATAAAAATCGATGTCCGTAGCGATTCGGACTAACTCTCTGGCTGTTCGTATCGATCAATCGCCTCAGTAATCGTGCTGTACTGAAAACCCCGCCGCGCTAAATACGCGACAAGTTTTTGTCGATCATCATAACGTCCGTAGCGCTTTGCGATAATTTTGTCGATTTCATTGTCGTCATCACGTTCCGTATCGTCGATCACTCGGGCGATGATGTCACTAGCCACACCCTTTTTGACCAGTTCTGCCTGCAATTGGCGTAGACTTGTGCCTTTTCTGACATTCCGATTCTCGACCCAGTACTCGGCGAATCGTGTATCGTTAATGTGACCTTTGGCATCAAGTCGTTCCAGGACAATGTCGATGAATTCGTGTGGCATCCCTGCGCGTAACTCACCGTCCCGACCTCGTTTTGGGCGAGTTTTTCGATACAGGTAATCCGCAACCTCTCGACGGCTGCGTGGCCGTGTCAATACGTATTCGAGCGCCCGGCTATATACCTTGCCGAACTGGCTTTGACGCTCGAATTCTTCGATTTCAGCTTCGTCATACTCTGTATTGGTTTTGATGCCCAACTCGGCGACTTGGACAATATCAAGACTAAACCGATACTTTCCATCAACGGATACATTAACACGGTTTTTGTCACGAGCTTGAACACTGATTGATGTGATTTTCATAATCACTACCGAGGAAATTATTCCTCGGTTTTTACGGAATCGCGAACCTTCTTGTCGATTTCGGCCAACACCTTTGGATTCTCAGCCAAATACTGCTTGGCAGCTTCACGCCCTTGGCCAATCTTTCCATCAGCGTAGTCAAACCAGGCACCACTCTTACCAACGATATTGTGTTGGACTGCGAGGTCAAGGACATCACCAGTTTTGGAAATACCTTCGTTGTACATGATATCGAATTCAGCGGTACGGAAAGGTGGTGCAATCTTGTTCTTCACAATCTTGACCTTGGTACGGTTACCTATGATATCTTCACCAGCCTTAATCTGACCTGTTCGACGAATATCAAGTCGAACCGATGCGTAAAACTTCAGCGCGTTACCACCAGTTGTTGTTTCTGGATTACCAAACATCACCCCAATCTTCATACGAATCTGGTTGATAAAGATAACGATAGTTTTGCTCTTGTTAATGATACCTGTCAGCTTACGCAGTGCTTGACTCATCAATCGCGCCTGTAGCCCCATGTGACTGTCGCCCATTTCACCTTCAATTTCAGCTTGTGGAACCAAGGCGGCAACCGAGTCAACGACAACCAGATCAACTGCACTTGAACGAACCAGCGTTTCAACAATCTCGAGTGCTTGCTCACCGTTGTCTGGCTGTGCCACCAGCAGGTTATCGGTGTCGACGCCAACTCGACGTGCATATGCTGGGTCAAGCGCGTGCTCGGCATCAACAAAGGCCGCTGTACCGCCTTGTTTCTGGATTTCAGCAATCGCATGCAGTGTCAGTGTAGTCTTACCTGATGACTCTGGGCCATAAATCTCAACAACACGACCTTTTGGATATCCGCCACCAAGTGCCAAGTCAAGACTCAGTGCCCCACTGCTAATCAATTCAACATCGATCGTCTGTGTGTCACCTAAGCGTCGGATTGCACCGTCACCAAATTGCTTGTTAATTTGTTCTTGGGCCAGGCCAAGTGCCTTTAGCTTCCCCTCGTTAGCGGGCGTCGCAGGAGCATCAGTCTTATCTGCTTTTTTCGTCGGCATATACTTCCCCTCTCTTTCTATCTCTTATTATTATACGTTCCGAAATCTTAATTTGCTATAATCAGAAGCATGAATAGACAATCTCGTGGATTTACTGTTATTGAAATTATCATTGTTATCGCCGTTTTAGGCATCGCCAGCGTCGTATTTTTCGTCCAAAAGAATAATCTCGAAACCGCCGCTCGGGACGAACAACGAAAAACCGCCATCAACTCGATGTATTACTCGCTCGAGGAAGTGTACTACCGAGACAACAACGCCTACCCTCGCACAATCAACGCCGAAACCCTTCCCTCAGTCGACCCAGAACTCTTTAAGGATACCAACGGGGTGACAATTGGCGATGGCAACAGTGAATACCGTTACGAAGCGACTGATTGTAACGGTGACACCTGCAAAAGCTACTCTCTTCGTGCAACACTCGAAAACGAAGCTGATTACATCAAAACAAATCGCGACTAACTAATCGTCGCCGTCTTGGCCGACGGGTCGTCCAAGTTTAAATGCCTCAACGGCGTTGTTGAGTACAGAGATATGGTCATGGGGGTTGGCGACATACGTAAATCGATAGGTCGTCTCATCGCCTTCAGTGCTGAGGCGAATTGACCCATAATTAAACAAGTGTTGAATAACGTTCGTCTGACGATAGCTTGCATCTTCGATATTCGACAGGCTGACTGTTTGCTCGTGTCGAGAGAACAAACCATGTTGAATCTCTTGAATAACGCTTTCGTTCGTCAAGAAAAAACGGTTACTGACATAAACATAGTAAATGATAAACATGCCGACGCCGACCAAGGCGCAAAAGAGAATCAGAGGCATCAATAATCCCGCTGGGTCAGCTAGATCCCCTTGTAACCCCAAATTAACCGCAATCGAATCAAAACTAAGGTAGGCGCTGATGGCGATTGTCAGCAACAAGACACCGATAAACAGTGGGAAAAATAAACCAATTGGGTGACGGCGCATTGCCTTGATCACAAACTCACCCTCGCTCAGATTGAGGTGCGGATATTTTTGCTTCGAGTCTTCGTGCTTTTTGCGAATCGCCTCTGGAATTTCCTGCGATGGTGGGTCGAGTGGACGAACCTGTTGCACAACTTGGTGCACCTGTTGAACTGGCGGGTGCGCATACAACGGTCGCCCCTGTGAGTCATAAGCTACCGGCTCCGGAACAGGTGGTTGCTGTTGCGGTATATCTTCTGGGCGTTGTGGCGGCCCTGCCGGATTACTATCAGGTGTTGGCTGTTGATTCATATAAATTTATTATACCGTTTTGTTGTCAGATTCGACATGGCGACGAGCTTTTTGTGTCACTTTGCGACCGCGTGGCGTTCGTTCGATAAACCCAATCTGTAACAAGTATGGTTCATAAAAATCTTCGATTGTAGTTGTCTCGTCACCAGTTAATGCAGCCAGTGTTGTCAGCCCAACTGGATTATTACCATAATGCTCAATCATCGTTTGGATCAATCGGCGGTCAGCCACATCAAGCCCAAGTTCGTCGATTTCGAGTAGCTGCAGTGCCTGCGTGGTGATTGTAGTGTCAATAATACCGTCACCGTTGACGTCGGCGTAATCTCGTACTCGTTTCAGGAGCCTATTGGCGATTCGCGGGGTTAACCGTGCCCGGGTCGATAGCAAATCGGCCGCAGCAGGTTTGATATCACTGCCAAGAATCGATGCCGCTCGTTGAATAATCTGTCCAATCTCAACTGGTTCATAAAATTCAAGCCGGTACATATGGCCAAAACGGTCGCGCAGCGGCGCCGCCAATGCGCCGGTTCTGGTTGTCGCCCCGATGACCGTAAATTTCGGAAGGTCGAGACGGACACTACGGGCAGCCGGACCTTTACCAATCATAATATCCAATTTATAGTCTTCCATCGCCGAATACAGTACTTCTTCGACGGTCCGGCCAAGCCGATGAATCTCATCGATAAACAGAATATCCCCATCTTGCAGGTTCGTTAGGATACTAGCCAAATCCCCCGCTTTTTCAATGGCAGGACCTGATGTGATACGAATGGCTGTTCCCATTTCGTGAGCAATGACGTTCGCCATCGTCGTTTTTCCAAGACCTGGTGGCCCGTAGAGCAAGATGTGGTCGAGAACTTCGTGACGTTTCTTGGCGGCATCAATCGCCAAGCGTAAATTCTTTTTCAGACGCTGCTGACCAACGTATTCGTCAAAAGATTTCGGGCGTAGCGACTGCTCGATGATTTGCTCGTCCTGATCGTCATCGTGACTATCAGTGTCAACTAGGCGTTGAATTGCCACTAGCTTTGGCTCCGCAAGGCTTTGGTAATACGGTCAGCTGTCGATAAGTTCTTTGGTACGCTTTCGAGGGCGGTCATCGCGTCCTGCAAGTTGTAGCCCAAAGCCATCAGTGCTTCGAGCGCTTCATCCCCGGCAACTACCGCCGTCACCCCATCGGTGTGTGCGACCGCAACTGCTAACCCTACCTTGTCGGATAGATCAACGATGACGCGTTCTGCCGTCTTTTTTCCGACACCACTAGCCTTGGCAATGAAACCCGTATCACCGTTTGCAATAGCATTACGCACCGTTTCACTTTCACCAAGACTCAAAATCGCCAGTGCTGCTTTTGGACCGACGCCCTGAACTGTAATCAAAAGTTCAAATAATTTCTTTGCCGCCAGTGAAGAAAAACCAAATAATTCCTGCGACTGCTCGCGGATGTGATGATAGGTGAAAAACTTGACCGTTTCACCCAAAATCGCTTTTTCATAGTCGCCTAACGGAACTTGGACTTCGTAGCCAACGTCATGAACATCGACGATAACTGATGGTAAGAATTTTTCGGCCACTACCCCGGACACGTGTGCAATCATAATCTCTATTATGACACACAGTTGCGACTCGAGCGAGGTGATTATCTTAGGTCGCGTTGTCGAGTCGTGACATCAATACATGAGTAATCGCCGCTGCCAGTGCATCGGCACAGTCATCAGGCTTCGGCGCTTGCTTGAGGTTCAGCTGCAAGCGAACCATTTCTTGAACCTGTTTTTTGTCGGCTTTACCGTAACCAGTCAGCGTTTGTTTAATCTGCATTGGGTTATATTCGGCAACTGGAATGCGAGCTTTACGCGCAACTAACACTGCCACACCCCTCGCTTCGGCAACACTCATGGCCGTCGTGATATTGCGACTAAAGAATAGTTTTTCTATCGCCACCTGATCCGGTTTAGTCTCGGCGATGATTTGCGTCAGGCCATCAAAGATATCCTCGAGACGCTCTTCGTGTGGAGTGTGAGCTGGCGTGGTAATCACCCCAGCATCGACCATACGCATCGAGGTGCCGTCAACCTCAATCACCCCAAAGCCGAGAATGCCTGTGCCTGGATCGATACCGAGA
>JAUIDL010000031.1 GCA_030428585.1 bacterium
CGGTGTTGTAATGATTCACGGTCGTCGATAATGACTTACCCAATTTCTGCATATAGCCATCGAAGCTGGAGATATGACGACCAAGCTTTCCGACCTGAATTTGAATATCTTTGGCTTGCTCTTCAATTTGTAGACTGCGTAGTCCCTGTAATACCGTTTGTAAATACGCCATGAAGCTCGTCGGGCTCACAATCACGACCTTCTTCTCTCTAAACGCGTATTCGATTAGGTCACGAGCACTCGTTCCCGTTCCGACATCACCAATCAACAAATCGTAATACAGTGACTCGCTAGGGATGAACATAAAGGCGAAATCCATCGTGTGTTCATTCGGGCGAATATATTTACTGGTCTCGTCGATACGGCCTTTCAAGTCATTACGCACCTTCTTTAGCAGCTCTTCGCGCTCACTCTTACTCTTTGACGCTACCATGCGGTTGTAGTTTTCCAACGAGAATTTGCTGTCGACTGGTAAAATCTGGCCTTTATCCAGGAAGACCACCGCATCGGCAATCACGCCGTCGTTAAATCGATACTGCATCTGAAAATTTTTAGTCGGTAAAATGTTCGTCAAAACTGATTCGAGATAATACTCGCCAAACACCCCTCGCTGTTTCGGATTTTGCAGGACGTTTTGGAGTGTCTTCAGTTCGTCGGCGACATCAACCACCCGACGGTTCGTTTCATCGAGTTTCGTCAGGCGCTGGGACACATCGTTCACCAGCTTCATACTTTCACCCAACTGTTTTTGGACAGAATTCTGAATATTGGTAGAGTTACGGTCGAACCGTTCGCCCAAGTTGTTCTGCAGCGTTTGAATCGTCCGGTTCAGTTCCGTCACGTCTGATTTTAGTAACTCAACGCCGCCCTTACTCTGTAAATCACGCAGGCGCGTTCCGATAACAAATAGGGCGATGCCGAGTCCCACCACCAAGACGATCAACAAAATCAACAAGATTTGTTCCATAGCTCTAGTATAGCGTATGAACATGAAAAGCGCCCGCCCCCGTGTCCCCATAACGGGAACTCGGGAGCGGGCGGACAGAGTCAGTGATCGTCTTCGCTGAAGAACGCGCCCATCTTGGTGAGCGTCGGATGCCGAAGCTTCCAAAGCTCCCTCTTGAGGGTCGCGTACGCCTGAAGTCGATGGTAGAGCGACACGCCGGCCATCATGTGGATCAACTTATCCACGCCGACAGGATACCAGACTCGACCGTTGTCGGAACGCCAGTTTTCAACCCGCAGTCGATTACCGTCAGCATCGGTCAACTTGGCGATTCCCAGCACAAATCCATTGCTGAAGTTGTCGATTGCAACGATGACATCCAGGTTCTTGTGGTGAAACACTCGCCAGATTGACCTGATTGTGTTCAGATACTCGATGTGCGAGGTCTCACCGGTTGCTACTGGTATGTAGTTGCTGACGATTCGCACTGCCATGTGGCGAGGGTTCTTGCGTATGATGTACTGCTGTGTCCGCTCGATATCACGAGGAAGTTGTCGCTGCAACTTCAGCTGATCCGACTCCAACCTCTCACGTTTCGCGGCCAACGTTCGACGTCGACGTCGACGCTGTTCCTCGCCTTTGACGAGTTTCTCTGCGTTCCGACGGCGCTCGTCTGCGACCGTACGATGGCGCATGAACTCGATGGGCGAAAAGCCTCTTGCGGGCATCATGACCTCCTAGGGGTCTCTTGATCTGCTGTCCATGTACGAGATTTCTCTGTAAAGAATACAATACCATAATTTCGCTGAAATAGAAAGAGCCCGCCTCCCGTGAACCTCCGTTGTCTCTCGAAAGAGACGCAGAATTGTTCACAGGGGCGGGCTACAGGCGGATAGATGACTAGGTGCGCATGTCGAGCAGTACATAGATGACGATTGAAACCGCCACAAATGCTAGAGGCGGCAGCGCCGGATACGTATAACGCCGCAACGACGGTTCATCACGCGCAACGCCCATGATGAGAACGCTGCCGCTCCGACCATCAGCTCCGGCACATCAGCGGCGACTGGCGCGGCGTAGATAGCGATTCCGATGGTCGCCAAGAGCGAAATGCCCGTTGAAGCGATTGCGATGCCGATCCAGCCATAGTATTGGGCGCTGGGTCGGTTCAGCATGAACCAAAGGGTCGCCGTGAGTGCGAAGATCGCAGTAATCGTCATGGCGATGGTGATGCTGAACAGCCAGTCCAAGATACCTTCCGGCAATACCATTTCTACCTCCCAGTAGAATCGATGTCAAATAAAAAGCCTTCAAGAGTCAGAAAGACTCTATGTATATAATTATAGCATAAACAGCATAAAAAAGCAATCCCCTACCCTGTACTACAGGGTTGTCAGCAACCGCAGCCCCACCACGACGATGACCGTCACGATCAAGGCCAGGACCAGGTTCGCCTCACGGGCAATCCAGCCGAACAGGGCGTACGCAATCGCGTACAGGACGACAGACCAGCCAAGAGTTTCGAGCCACCACAGTCCAGAGGTCCAGCTAGACAAGCCCCACAGTAGCGCTGCAGCCGCAACCGCGACGATAATTGGTCGGGCGACATCAAAGCGGACCATCGCGACAATCGCCAAAGCGGCGACCACGACGGTGCTAATGTTGCCTGCGATGGCCGGCGCAGCGACACAGGCGGCGGCAGCAGCCTCACGACAGGCGATTGGTTCGATAACGAACCGGTTTAATAATATCGTTAGCACCCAGTACATCAAACCGGTGGCGGCTCCGATGCCTATGACGCGTCCCCAAGTACTCCAGGTCGGTGTTACCAGTACCTGTGGCTCTTCAGCGGCGACTACCTTTGCCATGATCTCCTCTTTTCCCCACCTCGCTAGGTTTCTGTATATACCATAGCGCACCTATAAGGGCGATGACAATACCTTCCGCTGGCCCGCTGGTAGATTAACAGCTCTAATGTTATTTGCGTCTAAGGAAGGGTGATTTTTCTAATACGATAATTATCAATATCAGCAATAACTAAATTCCCAGATTGATCAAGTGTAATCCCTCTTGGCTGACGAAAAAGAGCTGAGGGCGCTGGACCATCCTGGAAGTCAAATGTAGAGCCAGCGAGTGTCGTCACAGAACCATCAGTAGAAATAACCCTAACTCGATTACCATAAAGGTCTGTGACGTACATGGTTCCCTGCTGAGTAATAGTGAGGCCTGCTGGGATACCAAACTCGGCCGTCGATGTTGTCCCGTCAGAAGCCCCTAGATTACCAGTTCCCGCAAAAGTTGTCACCACACCTGTCTGCGTCACTTTTCTGATGCGATGATTGTTCCCATCTGCTACGTATATATCTCCTGTCTGACTTATCGCGATACCATTTGCGCCAAAAAAACGAGCAGATGAGCCAGTTGCATTTTGGTAGCCACTCGTTGTTCCCGTTGACCCTGCCAATAACGTTGCTGTACCGCTTTGATCAATCCTGATAATACGAACTCCAGAAGCCCCATACAGAATGTCCTGTGCATCAATCGCTAAACCTTCAATGCTTCCAACCATTGCAGAACTAGCGAACGTCGATACAACCTGACTCTGTGTAATCATACGAATACGGTCATTGTACGAGTCGGCAACGTACACGTTATCGTCGCTGTCGACAACGACATCAGTTGGACAGCTGAAGCTTGCCGATGTACCTGTCGCATTCGTCGCACCAGCAACACCACTACCGGCAAAGGTCGACACAACCCCGTCCGTCGATATCTTCCGAATACGATTATCGTAACAGTCAGCAACATACAGGTTACCAATACTATCATACGCAACGCCATACGGACCGCTGAATTGCGCCGATGCGACCGGTCCGTTCAAAAATCCGTACGTCCCATCACCAGCGACTGTAGACACTGTTGGTATACAGTCGCCCTGACGAACCGATCCAGAGCGATTTGAGACATAATAAGACGAGACACCATTGATTGACGACACCCCAGATAAACAATACCCGTAATCGGTCTTGGTATAGGTAAGTGTATTATCAGGACCACTCTGCAGCCCATTACCGCCATTCGCCGACGCGGCGTCATCAGGATACGAAGCATTCGTTGCATGGTCAATCCCAATCGCCGTCGCCGCCTGTCGTAGTTCGCTTTGCAAACCTGCTTCTCCAGCTTGTCGCGTAATACCATTAAACGCAACGATGGTAATTGCCGCGAGGATGGCAATCACGACTATCACTACCAATAATTCAACAATCGTAAATCCAGTTCCGATTTTTTGTTTATGTTGGTACATATTACTTATGTTATCTCATTCACACTAGGTCTAAGTCAACCACGTGGCTTATTACCACTGGTCTTCTTTTCTGGTCGCTGCAAATACCACAAGGCACCTATAAGGGCGATGACAATACCACCAATGACATCCAGTGGCGTATGGACCAGCGCCAAGACGCGCCCCACCCCCACCGCCAGCACCAAGACCAGCATAATCAGGCTCAGTAATTTTTGGCGGGTTTCGAACCAGACGGCCAATAAAATCGCCGTCACAAACAAAGCGTGATCGGACGGAAAGCCCGGATTGTCTAGATACGCCGCCCCGGCTTGGACACCCAACAGTTCAAACGGACGCATGGTTTCGGGCTGGTAGATAGTGCCGACAAACTTGGCCAGCAGATAGGCGGTCAAGCCCGCCATCAAGACACGGCAATAGGCTTGGTAGCGCTGGCCTTTTGGCACCTTGAACAACAAGGCGTACGCCCCCATCAAAACGACGGCAAAGACGGTGGCGTCAGCAAGGAGGCGGATGAGGAGGTCTGGGGTCATAGTACTTATGATAGCGCTAACTTGGGAAATTTAATAAGAATTTTAATAAGTTTAGTTTATGCTTAAGGAATACACAGGATAAATTATGAAAATATTAGTAGTCGAAGATAACCAAAGATTAGCAAAACGGATTCAGGAAAAATTACACAGTGCATACACGATTGATTCCGTGGACACCGGCAGTCAAGCTCTTTCCTATGCATCTAGTACTACTTACTCCGTTATCATCCTGGATCTAGGTCTTCCGGATATCTCAGGCTTAGAAGTTTGCAGAAAATTACGAGATACAGGAAATGAAACACCTATTCTCGTATTAACTGGCACTGGTCAATTACTTTCAAAGATTGAATTGCTAGACTCAGGGGCAGATGATTACATCGTTAAACCCGTCAGTTTTGACGAGATACGCGCAAGGGTAGGCGCATTGGCACGAAGGCAGAAGAATCGCGAATTAGTAAAAAATCTTCTTTATAAGAATATTGAGATTGATTTGAATTTACGAAAAGTCTATTGCTCTGGCACAGAAATAAAACTCCGCCGAAAAGAATTTGAAATACTTTATTATTTAATATCAAACAATGGCAGAATTGTAACTAGACAGATGATTATGGACAACGTATGGAGTGGTGAAAGCACCAGCTGGATCACAACAATCGATGTACATATTAAACATCTTCGCGATAAGTTAGATAGACCTTTTGGTACAAAGACTATCAAAACAGCTTATGGAATAGGATACAAAGTTGATTAAAAAGCTTCAATTCCGCCAAGCGGAAGCAATTAATATTATCAGCATAGGAAGCTTAGCACTAGCTGGCGTAACTGTACTCCTACTTTCATATTCGTTATTCATACTTGGGAAAAGCCATTCAATACGTGAACTACTAATAGGACTAGTTGTGATTGCATTACTTATATGTAGCCTAATGCTCATCAGACAATCTAAAGTAAAGATGGCTGGGCTCCTCATAGTCGGAATCTACTTATCAGTAGCAATATATATAATGACTCAATGGGGTGTAAGCACGCCGATTGGAATCTTTTTGTTGGCCTTTGTCGTTTTATTATCAGCCGCTTGCCTTGGTTCAACGTACATATTACCGATCAGTGCCGCCGTAATTATCTCGATATTTGTGATTCAAACACTTGTAGAATACAATGCGCTCAAACCTAATGAGTCGCTCTTAATTACAGGTACAAGTTTCGCTGATATATCTGTTTATACTCTGTGTCTAATCATTTTTGCAGTCATAGGCTGGATATCCAGATCAAATATTGAGAGATACGTTACCGAATTGGAAAATGCTCATGATGAACTCAAGCTAAAAAATAAGCAGATCAACAACGAACTTCGTGAAGAAAAAAGACAACTTCACAAAGCTCATATAGAAGAACTAGATAACCTACGCAGATTTGCAGAGATTGGAGAATATACATCATCGATAATGCATGATTTATCCAATGAAATAATGCTCTTATCAAGCAGAGTAGAACAAAAAGCACATACAAATTTAGCTGAAATACGTCAAGATATCCAAGCTATTGAAAAAATACTATCTCAAGCTAATCCGAATTTACTAAACCACAAGAGTATTGAAGTGAGTCTTGATAAGACAGTTCAAAGAGCCATCGATTCATTATCACACAAAAGTCATATACTTAAGACGAAAATATCAGTAAGGAGCACTCCTATTAATACGCGTCTTGGTCGTACTGCGTACTTAGAACAAGCGATAAAAATAATAGTTAATAATTCGTTAGACTCATACAAAGAGTTCTTGCCGAAAAAGAACAAGATTGATATTACTATCGAGGAGAAGAATGACAGTATAGACATTTCAATATCTGACTATGGGCTCGGAATACCTCAACAAATAAAAAACGGCTTATTTAACATAGGAAATTCAGGTAAGCGAAATGGGCACGGACTAGGATTGTACTTGGCCTACCGACTAATAAAACAACATTATCATGGCCGTGTTTATCTTGATAAGAAATCGAAACAGACCAGATTTGTTATCTCGATACCAAAGCGAAGTCATGAATACTATTCTACGTTAGCTTAGACAATCGCACCCACAATCCCAACCCTACCTCACTCGGCCGCATATCCGCTGGGATCCCCGCCTTCGCTTTCGGGTACTTCGCGAACGCTTCGGGGCTGTGATAACACTCGGCAATCATCGCTTGGTAGCGCGCTCGATCAGTCACTGGCACCAACGGGTCTTCGCGTGATAACAATTCCACCAGCACCGTGTCGACGTTCGGGTGTGGCCAATAATCGGTTCGTTTCAGTGGTTTGCGAATCCGCACCCGCCACCACGGCGCAATCTGTGCCCCCAGTTGGCCAGTAAAATGACCGGTGTCGATTTCTAGTTTGTGTGCGAACTGCTTTTGCACAATCAAATAGATCGCTTGTGGCGGCTGCTCGGCATTCGCAAGGCGACGGACGATCTCGGCGCTCAGGTGAAACGGAATGTTGGCAAAGACTTTGTACGGCCGGTCAGGCAACGGAATCTGCAGGACGTCACCTTCGATGACCTGCACATTATCAAACGGCGCCATATTCTCGCGCAGCTTGCTGACCATCCGCGGCTCGAACTCTACCGCGACCACCTGCGCAACCTTTTGCGCTAGCACCGAGCTAATGACGCCGCTGCCCGCGCCTAGGTCATACACCGTATCACCAGCTTTGATCGTGGTATGACCAAGTAACTCTTTGATCAGAGCTGGTCGACGAAGGAAATATTGTGAGTAACTTGCCAGGCGTTTCATACGAATTTAACTACTGGTACTGTACCATAAGAAGGTATGCAAGAGTCAAGAAAGTTAGTCCTCTCAGACACCCACCGTGGTGGCGACGCCGTCATCTACGTCATGTCCCGCGACCAGCGCGCCCAGGACAACCACGCCCTGCTGTTCGCCCAACGTGACGCCGCCGAACGAGGCGTACCGCTGTATGTCCTGTTCGTCCTACAGTCTTTTCCGAACCGTGCCCGCGAGCACTACCAGTTCATGCTAGGTGGATTACGCGACGTCGCTGAAACCCTGTCATCGCACCACATCGGCTTTGTCCTGCGCACTGGCGATCCAGACAAAGTCATCATAGACGTCGCATCCGAAACCAAAGCAGCCGCCCTCTACTTCGACTTCCATCCCGGAAAACGCGCCCGCACCCTGGCAAAGTCCATCGCTCGAAGCTTCGACGGCAGCGTCACCGTCGTCGACACCCATAACCTGATTCCTGCCTGGGCCGTCTCGGACAAACAAGAATACGCCGCCCACACCTTCCGCCGCCGCGTC
>JAUIDL010000032.1 GCA_030428585.1 bacterium
GTTCAGGTTTTTAATGTGGATGGCACCATTGGCACCAACTCAAAAAAAGGGGCGCTCATAAAGTCTCCGGCTTTACCTCAGGGTGGTATTACGGGCAATTTTTTTGCAACCTTTAGCAATGACCCCAATGTTTTTTACGTGAGTTCTATCTATGATGAAAACAACAAATTCGATACAAATAATTTTTACCATGAAGGTCAGATCTTTAAAGTGAATGCCAATACAGGTGTGGCCACCTCTTTTTATGACATTGGCCCATCTGAAGCTCCCTCCGCAGGTATTGATCGCAATCGTGGCTTCACACAATTGCATGGCATGGCCGTGGATAGCGCCGGACGCGTCTTTGTGGCCGACCGTCAAAATGCACGAGTCACTGTTTTGTCAAACCAAGGGGCAGTGCTTAAGCATTTACCCATTAGTAAGCCAGACAGTGTGGCCGTAGGTACCTGCCATCAAGACGCCGACTGATTTAGCACGAGGAACGGTACTGACGGTAATACCAGAGGCTTGAGCGTTGCCAGGCCATTGGTTCGCGTTACCGTAGCCACCCCAGTACGGCATGTAGCCGTTCTTTTGGTAGACTTTCCAGGCGGTATAGCTGACACACTGTCGTGAGTACATACCCCATGGGTCAACGACTGGGTTGTAGTAGTTCGAGTTTGCGAGGTACGCTGGGTAACCACCCTTGTTTGGGTCACCAGCGACGGCACCACCACCTGCTCCAGCAGCCCGCAGTGCGGCTTCGATAGCGGCTTGTTGCTCTTGTTGCAGACGTTCTTTTTCTTTGGTCGATTTCGCCGACAAGTTGCGATACTTTGATTCACTTCCCTGAGTTTGGGCCAACAGTGTGCGTTGTTCAGATTCTTTCTGAGCGAGTTGTTTGCGCTGCGACTTTTGGTCGGCTAGGACGTTTGAGACTTCTTTCTTCTGAACTTCTAGTTCGGCCTTCAGGGTCTTGATTTCATCAATGGTTTTTGACAATTCATCTCGAGTAGCTGAGCGGTATTCTTGCTTGTCCAGGAAATCACCGATGTTCTGACTACTGGCCAGCATTTCGATTGGTGAAATCGTGTCATCGACATACAGATCGGCGAGGATAGTGCCCAGCGCGTCCTTGTTTTCAGCAATTTTCTTTTCGTTTTCGGCAATTTCTTTGGTCAATTTATCGAATTTTGCCTGGCTAATGTCGATTTTGGCTTGGATTTTGGCTTTTTCACCATTTAGACGAGCCACTTCTCGAGATAAGCTATCTGCCTGCTTGGCTAACTTTGCCGCTTCGGCGTCGTACTGGGCAATGTCCTGCTCGAGCGCACGGATACGCGCATCGTAGTCATCAGCGCTTGCGCGCGCGGCAAAAGAAATCGGCACGGCGAGTGCCATTACTAAAATCGTAATGATGACAGCGAGTTGTCGCCGGAAAGAGGGAGAAGCTGGTGTGGTGGAACGCAGTTTCATACTACTTCCCACATTAGCATAAGCTTTACGTCTCGTCAACATCGTCTTGCCCTTTTTATTTCAAGTAGCGACGGGTCGCGAGTAACGATGAGATGACACCGATAATTGCCCCAATGAAAATCATGGCGAGGACAACAAAGCCAGCGTAGAATGTGACCAAATCGATGGTTGGTTGAATGTTAATCTGGTAGTTCTTTAGCGCTGGTTCAGCCAAGAATAACAGCCCAAAACCAAGAGCGCTGGCCACCAGCGCGGCGAAAAAGCCGTAGACAATCGCTTCAACCAAGAATGGTCCACGGATAAACGACTTGTCTGCTCCAATTAGTTTCATCATCTGAATCTCTTCACGGCGGTTAAAGATGGCCATGCGAATGGTGTTGAAAATAATCAACATCGAAATACCGACAAATATAAGACTCGCGATAATCCCCACCTGCTGGGCAAAGTTGGCCGCGCGGCCAATTGACTCGATAGCATTGCGCCGTTCACCAGCGAAAGTTGGTTCTCGATTTTGGTCGATGTACTGTGCCAGGTTTTCGTTCGTATCGACGAATTCGCGGAGCTCGGTGGTGTCATTAATATCGACCACTTTAATATTCAAGGTCCATGGGAACTGGTCAGTTGCCTCTTTCACTGCGTCCAGTGTGGCGGTGTCTGTCTTGTTGTCTTCGATGAAGTCGGCTCGGGCGTCGGCGGGAGTTTTGATCGAGACTTCAGTCACCGATTCGAGACCCTTTAGATCCTCAACCACAATCAAAACATCATCTTCTTCGGTGGCGTTTTGTAGATAAATCGACATATTGACGCGGTCACGCAGAATCGACACGGTGTCAACGAGAACTTGACGTGATACAACACTAGCAAAAATGACAAACAACGTAATCGTCATGACGGCGGTCGCCGCGACGGTCAACCAGGCATTACGAGTAAAGTTATTGGCGCCATAGCGAAGCATACGCAGGAACGTAATCCACTGGCGTCGGTGGCGCTTTTGCTGCGCGAACGACTTAGAATCGAGTTTTCGCTTACCCTTCGCCATTACTGTCGGTAACTCCCTTCTGCTTGGTCAGAGGTAATCTTACCACCATCAATCGTAATCACCCGTCGTTTCAGGCTGTTGACAATTTCGGCGTTGTGAGTGGTCAAGAGGACGGTCGTGCCGTACTTGTTAATCTTTTCGAGCAAGCGAACGATATCCCAACTGTGTTTCGGGTCGAGGTTGCCAGTCGGCTCATCGGCAATCAAAATCTTTGGCTGACGGACCACCGCACGAGCGATGGCAACGCGCTGACGTTCTCCACCAGACAATTGGCTCGGAAATTGTTTTTCTTTCCCCGTCAGGCCGACCAAGTCGATGACTTTTGGTACGGTATTTTTAATTTCACGGCCCGTCATACCGGCGATCTCCAAAGCAAAGGCGATATTCTCAAAAACCGTCCGTTGCGGTAACAGTTTAAAATCTTGAAACACCACGCCGATTTTTCGACGGAGCATTGGAATCTGGCTATCTTTCAATGTGTCATAGTCGATTCCACCGACCACAATTTTGCCGCTGGTTGGTTTTTCTTCACGGGTCAGAAGTTTTAGCAGTGTCGATTTCCCCGCTCCGGACGCTCCCACGATAATAACGAACTCTTTGGGTTCAATAAAAAGGCTCAGCCTGTTTATGGCTGGCGTACTGTTCTTCCCGTACGTTTTTGTTACCCTATCTAACAGAATCATTTCTCTGGCTATTATACCATAACCAGGTTGTGGCAAGAGATATTGAAACAGGTATTTTTGTTCGAGGGGGCGCTGGCTGTTGAGCCGAAGCGCCCCCTCGTGGTGAACGGGTCAGAGACCGAGTGCAATCTGCACTGAGCTCGGCGTCCGCTTGTTCCTCTCGGCCAATCGCCAGATCTCCTGGTCGAAGACCTCAAAGACTCCATGAATCAGCGGCTCTGGGCCAAGTGGCAGACGACGACCAAACCGATTGACGGTAAAGTCGTACGCCGCGTCAATGACCTCAGCGATTGTTCCTGAACGTTCATCAGGAACGTAATCACTCTTGTACGCAGCGTCCAAGTTGACCACATCGGCAACGCGCCGAGCAAACTTGAGCGTCAGCAAGTGACGGAGCCCTGAAACAAAGCGAATCGGCCGGAGGACGAGCTCGCTTCGATTGTTCTTGTCTTGGAGCGCAGCGGCGACCAGTCGATGACCGTCTGTTGTTAGTTGGTCTCGTGGGAGTATTTGCGCAGTCGGCATGATACACCCCTTTCATGTTTCACCTGGACACACCTGTGCCCATATCTTTTGCCAAAAAGAGCGTCCACGCCCACGATGAATTACGATTAGTTAATCACACTCTCTGTTAAGAGGCAATTTCCGCCGACTCGAGATAGGCTTCCATAAAGCCATCAAGGTCACCGTCAAGGACTGCTTGAACGTTCTTGGTTTCGTGCTTCGTCCGTGTGTCTTTTGCCATGGTGTACGGATGAAGAACATAATTCCGAATCTGGCTACCCCAACTGGCGGACTCACCCGCCTGCAGTTCCGTGACGGACGCGGCGTGTTGCTCGAGCTGCATCTGGGCAAGTTTGGAACGCAGAATTTTCATGGCGGTTTCTTTGTTCTGTAGCTGCGAGCGTTCGTTTTGAATCGCTACCATAATACCGGTTGGGATGTGGGTAATACGCACCGCACTGTCGGTCGTGTTCACCGATTGACCGCCGTGGCCACCCGCGCGGTACACGTCAATTTTGAGGTCTTTGTCTTCAATCGCAACCTCATCAGGAGCGTCAATTTGTGGCAAGATTTCAACTAAGGCAAAGCTGGTCTGGCGGAGATTATCACTATTAAAAGGACTCAGGCGGACGAGTCGATGCACGCCGTGTTCACTGCGCAGTTTCCCATAGGCGTACGGGCCAGTGATTTCAATCACCGCCGATTTTAGCCCAGCCTCTTCCCCGTTCGAGCGTTCGACAATATTCGCGGACATGCCTGCACGTTCGGCCCAGCGAAGATACATCCGTTCGAGCATTTCGGTCCAATCTTGGGCGTCAGTTCCTCCAGCGCCGGCACTGAGTCGCAAAATTGCATTATGATCATCGTACTCGCCATCAAATAACAAATCTTTTCGCAGGCGTTGGTATTCTTTTTCCAGCGCAATTATCTGACCTTCGAATTCGCCGAGTAGGCTTTCGTCGCCCAAGTCCATCAGCTCTAGCATATCTTCGGTCTGGGCGGTCAGAGTCGTCCACGGCTCGACTGACGACTTCAGCGCAGCGGTCTGTTTGCTCAGGTCTTGAGCGAACTGTGGGTTGTTCCAAATTTCGGGTTGCGCCAGCTGTGTTTCCATATCAGCCAGTTGCGCCTGCTTGTCTTCGATATGGAGTCGGTCTCGGGCGGCGTATATCTGGTCGCGAAGTTCGGTAATGCGCTTTATTAGTGGTTGCATATGTTCTAGTATACAAGAAAGGTGCTACGCTCGTCTTAGATGAAGATTGGTGTCTTTGATTCCGGACGTGGTGGCGCAGCAGTTGCCGCTCGACTTAGTGAACTCTTACCTGATGCTGAAATTATTTGCGTTGATGACCACGATCATGTGCCATATGGAGGGCGTCTCGCAGAAGAAATTATCGAACTCGCTGACCATGCGTTACAACCACTCTTTTCGGTTGCCTGTGATGCGATAGTTATTGCCTGCAATACCGCAACCACGGTCGCTATAAAAACATTACGCGAAAGATACCCACAGCAGGTATTCATAGGTATCGAGCCAATGGTTAAACCAGCCGCATCACAGAGTACATCCCGTAGGTTTGCGGTATTCGCTACTCCAGCTACATTACAGAGTCCTCGCTATAATGAGTTAAAACAAACCTGGGCGGCTGATTGCCAAATAATAGAACCAGACTGCTCGGGTTGGGCAACGGCGATCGAGCACAATCAAACAGATTCTATTACAGTCGAGCTAACTGTCCAACAAGTCCTCGCCGACGGTGCTGACGTCATTGTTTTGGCGTGTACGCACTACCACTGGTTAAAGGGACGGATTGAAGCCAAAGCTGGACCATCAGTCCTTGTTCTTGAGCCATCAGATGCTATCAAAAATCGCATTCAAAGTTTATTGGGGCAACGATTGAACTGATGCGACAAACTGATTTCCACGGTCCACATAGTCTTTAAATAGCCCGAAACTTGCCGCTGATGGACTAAGTAACACGACGTCTCCCGGCTGAGCAAGCTCGTGAGCACGAGCAACCACTTTTGACATTGTTGGCTGATCAATGATTTCATAGTTCGAAAATTCTACTTCATCAAAAGCTGCTGCGATAGTCTTCGCCTCATCGCCTATTAACAGCGCCTTTACGTTATGGTTAAGCACTTCTTTAGCTAATTCAGAGAAATCTGAGCCTTTATATGAACCCCCGAGAATCACAACTTTATTCTGCGTGAATGCCCGGAGCCCTGCAATTGCCGATGTCGGCGTTGTCGCAATGCTATCGTCGTAATATTCGACGTTATTTACCGTCGCGACGTAGGCTAAACGATGAGGCAAGCCATGAAAATTACTTATCCCGCGTTCAACTGACGCTACTTCACGAAGATATGGCCACACGGCATCGATTGCCGCAATAGTATTCAATTTATTGTGCTCTCCCTTGAGGTGAAGTGTCGATGTTGAACACAATAGTTGCTCATCATAATAGAAGTTGTTGTTAGAAATATGTGCTGATTTCTCGTCAGGAAACGCTGTCTTTTGCGCAACAGATCGCTCAGCGATAGATTCAACATATTTATTGCCAGCTAAATAGATGAGCCTATCCTGCTCTGTTTGATGCAATGTAATATTTGCTTTCGCATTCACATACTCTTCCATGTCAGTGTGAACATCGAGGTGCTCAGCCTCGATAAAAAGAAGGACGGCTGTCTGCGGAGAGTGATCAACATCCCATAGCTGGAAACTCGACAGCTCAAATACCACGTAATCATCGGCTTGAACCTGCGGTAATGTCTCTAGTGCCGATATACCAATGTTACCCACAAGCCAGACTTTCTTGCCATCTGCCTCTAGGATACTGGCAATCAAACTAGCGACCGTGCCTTTCCCTTTCGAACCCGTCACGCCGATAATTGGTGCGGGACACTTATCGATAAATTCTTTTGTCGCCGACCATATCACCCCATTCGTCGTAATATTACGCGGCGGCAGGCTGGCGGTACGGACCACCAGGTCAAAATCCTGCAGCTTCGTGAACGCATCAGGCCCCAGAATGGTCTTTACACCTTCTGGCAATTCGTCGGCCGGAATCTGGCGCTGGTCAGCAATGGTAATCTCAACGTCAGGTTGCTGTGCCCAGTAGGCATAGTTGACCTTCCCTTCTACAGCGTATCCGGCGATGGCAACTTGTTTCATAATCTTATCCTACTTGGTTTCAAATAGATGCGTCAATTGTTCGCTCAGGTCGACCAGTTCGTCTTTGTCGTTGTTACTAACGGCTGCCAGAACCCAGGTGTTGGCCTCAAAGAAGCTCTTGGCGGTCGCAACCATCTTTTGCTTGGTCACGCGGCGAATGCTATCAGGCACCTTGCTGTAATCTTTGATGTAATCATCTGAGAAATAGCGGTTAGTGTAAAAGCCAGAAATCTGCGAGACGGTCTGTGCGCCCATCTGATAACGCCCGAGGCCGAACATCTTGGCGGCTTCAATTTCTTCGTCGGTAATTTTACCGTCGAGCACGGCTTTGAGCTCGCGTGAGATGACTTTGAACAAGTCGGTCGCGGTTTCATGGTTCACCTGCCCGGTAATATCCCAGGCGCTGTCATAAAAGCCAGCTCCGGTGTACGAACCGACGCTGTAGGCCAACCCTTTGGCGCGGGCCTTGCCGAAGATACGCGAGTGTGTCGTACCGGTCAAAATGTGGTTCAAACTCTGCATACAGTCGAGTTCCTCGTCACTCAGCTCACGCGGAACCGTCAGTGTCAGACCAAAAGTCAAGTTGGTTGCATCCTTACGACGAATGACGGTCGGAGAGGCACTTTGCAGTTCGTCACGAGGCACCTCGAAGCGCTTCCCTTTTGGTAGGTTAAATGATTCGAGTTGTCGCAAAATCTCAGTTTTACGGCCGCGCAGCTTGCCGGCAATGACAAAGCGCATGTTCTGCGTCGTGTGGGTGCGTTTGTGATGCTCACTAATGTCATCCAGAGTCACGTTGTTGATGGTCGCCAGGGCTTGGCGATATGTCAGGACGTCCTCACCCAGCAGTTGCTGAACGCGAGGCCACAAAATACGGTGGTGATCGTTCAGATAGTTGGTCAATTCGCTGCGAACGTTGCCTTTTTCCGCATCCAGTTCGGTCTGGTTAAAGCGTGGCTCACAGATACTCAGCCGTTGGAGGTCGAGAATGCGGTCCCATTCAAAGTCGGCACAGTCGGCTTCGTAGACCATGGCTAGGTCACTAGTGTAGGCGTTGTGGTAGGCACCGTTTTTGCTAAATTCCAGTTCAAACTCGTGCTCTGACTTATAACGAGCGT
>JAUIDL010000033.1 GCA_030428585.1 bacterium
GTCGATGACCTTGACGACGTACTGGGTGGTGGTATTGTTGCCGGAGCTGTTGTCTTATTGGCCGGCCAGCCGGGTATCGGGAAGAGTACGCTGCTGCTGCAAGTCACCGCAACTATAGCCTCAACCGAACCGACACTCTATGTTAGTGGCGAAGAGTCGGCTAGTCAGGTTAAGCTACGTGCCGAACGACTCGGGGCGCAAAAATCAGATAGCTTGTCATTTGCGGCGAGTACGAATGCTAATGACATTGCCGCCAGTATTCGATCGGGTCAGTATAAAGTCGTGATTGTCGACTCGATTCAGACAATGGCGCTCGATGAAATCACCAGTGCGCCAGGGACAGTCAGCCAGATTACTAATAGTAGTAATGTGATTATCCGCGCCGCAAAGGAAAGTGGCACAGCAGTGATTCTGGTGGGGCATGTCACAAAAGAAGGCAGTATCGCTGGTCCGAAAGTCCTCGAGCATCTCGTTGATGTCGTTCTGCAGTTCGAAGGCGATCGTTATGGCGGTTTCAAGATAGTTAGAGCCGCAAAGAATCGGTTTGGTTCAACCAACGAGGCGGCGATATTTGAGATGTACGAAGAAGGTCTTCGTGTCGTCGAGAATCCGTCTGCGGCGCTGCTCGCCGAGCGAAATCCAGCCGATGGGTCGGTAGTGCTAGCGACACTTGAAGGAACGCGACCACTGCTGGTTGAAATCCAAGCCCTTGTCAATACGACCACTTTCGGGTATCCTAAGCGTACTGCCAGTGGCTTTGATCTTAATCGCCTCAACCTGCTTATCGCGGTGATAGAGCGTCGAACAAAACTGAATTTATCAGACAAAGATGTCTACATTAATGTCGTTGGCGGACTCAAACTGAACGATCAAGCAGCTGATTTAGCAATCTGTATGGCGATTGCGAGCGCAGCCGCAGGTCGTCGGATTGATGATGGGACCGTTGTCTTTGGCGAAGTCGGGCTGGGCGGAGAAATTCGATCAGTCACCGGCATCGACAAGCGCATTGCCGAAGCCAAGAAACTTGGTTTCACCCGAGCCATCGGTCCAAAAACCTCTTCACACAAAACATTTATGACGGTAGTTAGCGATGTGCGTTCTGCACTGATTGACTACCTCCAAAAGTAAAGGAATACTATAATGGAATTAATTATTATCGTGCTGCTATTAGTAATTGCGGCTGAAGTGACGTACCTCACCGCAGGTCAATTACGCAAGCACCGCCACACCCGCCGTGATCAACACCCTATGTTTATGGACACGTCGGTGCTGATTGATGGACGGATTGTATCACTGGCTCGCTCAGGTTTTGTCACGACAACCGTCTTGATACCACGAAGTGTGATTGGTGAGTTGCAGCTGCTTGCTGACACGGGTGATAGCGACAAGCGAGCACGGGCACGCCACGGCCTCGATGTTGTCAAAGAACTACAAGCTATTAAAGAGATTCACGTCGAAATCTTCAATGATGGTGTTTCTGCGCCAGAGGGTGTCGATAATCGTCTATTAACTTTGGCGAAGCAACATCAAGGGAGCCTGTGCACCATCGATTACAATCTGAACAAAGTGGCACAGGTTGAAGGTATTCGTGTCCTGAACGTCAACGAACTGACGAAATCGCTACGCATGGCGTATTTGCCGGGTGAAACGATGGAGCTTGAATTGACGCAAAAAGGCAATGATTCACATCAAGCTGTTGGTCACCTCCAGGACGGCACAATGGTCGTTGTTGAGCACGCTAGCGCATATGTTGGCAAAACTATGAAGATTGAATTTATTCGGAGTCTCCAGACCGCTGCAGGGAAAATGATGTTTGCAAAGCTGGTTGATGCTCCGGCTCCAAAAAATAACGTCAAAAACTCTGAGAAGAAACCAGCCGTCAAGGGTCGTCAACCGAAACCACAACCAAAACGTCCTCAGCAAAACACTGCAAAGCCAACGCAAAAACGTCAAAAACGTCGCCAGACCAACGAAGATCGTATGGTTGATCTGGCAAATAGCTAGAAGCTACGTGAAGAGCTGTAGTAGCCGTCGTCAGTGGCGGTGATGGTAATATCACCACTTGGATTGCCACTGCCGCTGTAGCGTACCGTGTAACCGCCGCCTTGGCGGTTTACTTGTTGGTTGACGCCATTGACGGTAACAGTAACTGAATCGAGTGAGAACGTGCCTGAGCTGACATCAAAGTCGATATCCCACGAGCTTCCTGGTCCAGCGGAAATTGATGCGTTCGATATACTTGGTGGTTGATCGCTACACTTGTGGCGGTTGTCGCTCTTGGTTGCATCGTAGCCAATAGGGACATTGCTGTAGACATCTTTTTTCGTCACTGGGTCGGTTGATTTGATTACCTCTGCCTCCAACTTGGCCCCCTCCGGTGTACAGGCGGTTGCTTTTCTTTTCGAGAGTCGGTCGAAGGTGAGCGTGGCGTTGGACTGTCCTTGACTTTTGCTCCACCACGAAGGGTAAACCTCGCCGCCCACGCGCTGAATGCCGTCAGGCTGCGCGAACCAATCGCCAGATTTCCATTTGTTCTCTTTGGCATATACCGATTTGTGGGCATATTCCATCACGCTCGCGACGATTGGGCTACCGAGCGATGAGGTACCGTTTTTCAGGATGGTCGTATCAGGATTTCCTAACCAGACGCCCATGGTTAATGCAGGAGAGTAGCTAAACATCCAGAGGTCCTTGGCGTTTCCGCCTTTATCGGACGTACCGGTCTTGGTAGCGGTTTTGACACCAGGAATATTCTTGGCTGGGTACATACCTAGGGCAGAACTGGCATTGACGTCGCTGAGAATGTCAGTCACCACATAGGCTGCTTGAGCGCTGACAATGCGATCGCCTTCAATATCTGACCATTTTTTGAGGGTCTCGCCAGAACTATTCTTTACTTCAAGCACGGATGACTGAGGTTTGTAGACACCACCACGAGCAAGGGTTGAGTAGGCATTGACCATATCAACTTGGCGGACACCACAGCCACCAATCGCAAGCGCAAGCCCAGCGGTTTGGTCGTCACCGACGGTACAGTAACTCGCTGCTCCCATGGAACGGATATTATCGAGGGTTGCACCGGCACCACCATTTACATCACTGTCATTTATATACATTGCTTTAACGGCAGGGACGTTACGCGAGGTGGCGAGACTGGTGCGGATCGTGACATTGCCAGCATAACGACGGTCGGCGTTCTGAAGCTTGGCGCCGTAGATGCTATCGATTGGTTCGTCCTTTAAAACCGTTCCTGAGCCGTAATTTGGTTGTCCTTCTGGCTTTTGCTCGAAGAGTTCAGAGTAGATGAGCGGCTTAACGGAAGATCCTGGTTGAATGTAGGCAGTTGCTGCGTTGTCTTGACCAAAACCACTGTAATTAAAGTCACGCGAACCAACCATGGCAATGATTTGACCGGTTTGAGAATCCTCGACGGTTGCCGCTCCATTGGTGAATCCTGCGAAGTCAGGGACGTACGAGGCGAACATTTCTTTCATTGATTTCTCGAGTTTGTTTTGGATACGAACGTCGATGGTTGTAATGACCGTCAAGCCACCTTTACCGACGGTTGCGGCACCGAGTTCTTGCTGCAGTTCGGCGCGGACCATTTGGACGAAGTGCGGTGCCTTAATGCCTTCATACTGGCTGGCTTCTGGTTTGACTTTATCTAAGATAGCGACTTCTTTGGCTGCGTCGGCTTGTGCCTGGGTGATGTAGCCTACTTCTACCATTGAATCGAGGACTTTGTGTTGTCGAGCAATCAGCCCTTCGTGACCAGCAACGTTGTAGGGGTTATAGACGGATGGATTTTGCGGGATTGCCGCGAGTAACGATGCTTCAGGGAGAGTGAGGTCTTTGGCGTGTTTTCCAAAGTAGGCCTGGGCTCCTGACTCGGCACCATTACGTGGTCCACCGTACGGTGATTCGTTCAGGTATAGCGTCAGAATTTGTTCTTTGTCATACATACGCTCAATTTCAATAGACAGAATCAGCTCTTTAATCTTGCGAGGAATCCCCCCAAGGCCGCGATCACCGGCTTCATCAGCGAAGAAGACTTGCTTGACCAGCTGCTGAGTGAGGGTTGACCCACCCTGGACTTCACCTCCGGCAAAGTTATTGACTGCCGCGCGGACGGTACCAGAAATACTGACGCCGTTGTGACTAAAGAAATCACGGTCTTCGATGGCAACGGTCGCTTTTTTGAGATTGTCGCTGAGTTCGTCGGTATCGACAACCAGTTTATAGTTGCCACCACCTTTGTCTTCCCATAGCGTTTTGCCATTGCGATCCTTATACACAGTGACGGTCGACTGCACGCGTTTGTCGATTTCGCCAGGACGGATTTGGTCAAGGTCTTTGCGGAAGTAGGCAAAGAGAGCGCCGGTTAATAATGCCATAACGAGGATAAAGACACCGGTAATTTTGAGCGCCATGAAAATACCACGTTTGCTGAACCAATACGCCCAGAAACGCTTTGGGTGCATACGATAGAGAGCCCGCTTGACCGGGTGCTTAGGCAACGACGCGAGATATTCGGCACGACGTCGCGCTTCAGTATCTTTCTTGGCTTTTCGTTTACGAGTTAGGTTTGCGTACACATTTAACTTTTTGCGTTCCGCAGGCTTCTTTTTTGACTTAGCCACAATCCCTCATTTTCATAAGCTATTTCAGTATCCCATTATACCATTGTTTCGCCTGTCGCAAGACACGATTATTTGGTATACTTATCTCTGATAATTACCTAACGGAGAGCGTATATGGCCCTTTCAGACGAGCTACAGTGGCGTGGGTTTGTAAACCAGACGACATTTGGCGACATTACCGACTTAGACAAAGAACCACGCGCTTTCTATTTTGGCGTCGACCCAAGCGCTGACAGTATGACAATTGGCAACCTGGCACCAGCCATGATGGTGCGCCATTTCATCGAAGCGGGACACAAGGCGTATCTCCTTGTTGGTGGCGCAACCGGTATGATCGGTGATCCTGATGGCAAAAAAGACGAACGGAATTTATTGAGTCTTGAAGATATTGATCGCAACAAAAAAGCGATTGCTGCCGAATATCATCAAGTATTAGCGGGGCAAGAGTTTACGGTTGTCGATAATTACGATTGGTTCAAAGATATGAACTACCTGACGTTCCTGCGTGATGTAGGTAAAAACGTTGCCCTAAGTCAGATGTTGGGGCGCGATTTTGTCCAAGCCCGTCTGGGTGAAGGCGGTTCTGGCATTAGTTATGCAGAATTTAGTTATTCATTGATCCAAGGCTATGACTTCTTACATCTGAATCGTACCTATGATGTGTCACTCCAGCTGTGTGGGGCTGATCAATGGGGAAACTCGATTGCGGGTGTCGACCTGATCCGACGTATTGAAGGCAAAGAAGCCCACGTCTACTCGACACCTCTAGTGGTGAACAAAGCAACCGGTCAAAAATTTGGCAAGAGTGAAGACGGGGCGATTTGGCTAAACCCGAATAAGACGAGCGTTTACAAGTTCTATCAGTTCTGGCTGAATGCTGACGATGCCGGGGTAACGGACTACGCCAAAATCTACACGATGCTTTCAAAAGAAGCAATTGAACAGATGCAGCGACAAGTTGCCGAGAATCCGGCTGGCCGAGAAGCGCAAAAGACGTTGGCGCGTGAAGTGACGACAATTGTGCACGGTGCAGATCGTGCGGCCAGTGCCGAAAAAGTCACCGCCGTCCTATTCGGTGGTGCAGACTTTACCAGTCTGACTGATAACGATATTGAACTACTGGCGCAGGAAATTCCGGTTCAACCTTTGGGCGTATCGGTGATTGAAGCATTAGTGAATGCTGGTGTCGCTAGCAGCAATGGTGATGCACGACGCTTGATGGAATCTGGTGCGGTGTCGGTCAGTGGTGACAAGAAATTTGAAGATTTCAAACTCGAACATCGTTCATTAATCAAAAAAGGCAAGAATAGCTTCATTCTTGTTCGGTAGCCAGGTATGAACCCAGGAGCCTCGATCGAGCAAGTCAAGGGTGTGGGTGAGGTCACAGCGGCGGCGTTTCGAAAAGGCGGTATTACCACCGTCTATGATTTGATGACGTTTCTGCCGCGTGCTTACCAGGATTTTTCATCTGTCACCAAGATTGCTGATATTCAACCAGGGAATGTTACGATTCGCGCTCGTTGTGAAGCGGTGACGACACGACCGGTTAGGCGGGGTATGCGCATTACTACAGCGACTTTGGCTGATGCTTCTGGTAAGATTCAAGCCGTCTGGTTTAACCAACCGTACCGCGAAAAGCAGTTAAAGACTGGCGAAGAGTTTTTGTTCACCGGTGTGTTTGAATTTGCCTACAATCGCTACCAACTGACCAATCCGAGCGCTGAGAAATCGGCTGATTTACCGCAGCAGGCGCATCAATTATTACCGGTATATCCAATGGTTCAGGGGTTAAAAGTGCCTTTTCTGCGCAAGCTTTTGTCTGAACTGAAGCCGTTGATGGCGATGATGCCTGAGACACTTCCCGATATAGTCATCAAACAGCAGCGGTTAATGAGTCGGGGAGACGCCTTGGTGTCGATGCATTTTCCTGATTCGCCAAAAGCACTGGAAGCGGCCCGCGAGCGCTGGGCATTTGAAGAGTTATTTGCCCTGCTACTCGCCAGCCAGTTGAACAAGCAAGCCATGGCACAGCTCCAGGGATGGCCGATTGCCTTTGACCAGGCGACGATTCAAGCGTTTGTGAAAGCCTTGCCGTTTGAGCTAACAAAGGCGCAACGTCTGGCGGCGTGGGAGATTTTTCAAGATATGGAGCAGGCGCATCCAATGAACCGCCTCTTACAAGGTGATGTGGGGTCTGGTAAGACGGTTGTTGCTGGTCTGGCGGCGCGTCAGGCGGCGTCTGCGGGCTTTCAGACGGCAATTATGGCGCCAACCGAGATTCTGGCGCAGCAGCACGCTGAGACGCTCGATCGTCTCCTTTCACCGCATGGTGTGCGGGTTGGGTTGTTGACAGGTTCAGTCAAGGGGAAGGCGCGCGAAGAGTTGTACGCAGCAATCCGTGATGGCGATGTCGATGTGATAGTCGGCACGCACGCACTGATTCAAGACGCGGTCGAATATCACCGACTTGGGTTAGTGGTAATTGACGAACAGCACCGCTTTGGCGTGAAGCAACGCCAAGCCTTGCTGCAGAAGTCGGAGAAGATGCCTCACCTACTAGCGATGACGGCGACACCGATTCCACGTAGTTTGGCACTGACTGTCTACGGTGAGCTGTCGCTTTCTATCCTAAACGAGCTGCCAAAAGGGCGTAAGCCAATTGAAACAAAGATCTGGTCCCCAAATAGCCGGCCACAACTGTACGATTTAATAGAAGCAGAGTTAAAATCTGGCCACCAAGCCTACGTCATTTGTAATCTGATTGATGATAATCCTGACAATGAACGAAAAAGTGTTGAAGCGGAATTCAAAAAGCTCAACACCGGTCCATTTAAGCACCGTCAGATTGGACTACTACACGGAAAATTAAAACCTGATGAAAAAGCCGCCGTGATGGCCGACTTTTCGGGCGGAAAAGTCGACATCTTGGTCAGTACCACCGTCGTCGAGGTTGGTGTCGATGTCCCAAATGCGACCGTTATTTTGATTGAAGACGCTGACCGATTTGGCCTTGCCCAGCT
>JAUIDL010000087.1 GCA_030428585.1 bacterium
GTAGCACAAGAGCTGATTGAACTCTCTCTGTTAAAGCGCTATACTTATCTCTGTTATGCAGCGCTATAATCCATCGTCAATCGAGCCAAAGTGGCAAGCCGTCTGGGAAGATCAAAAGGTCAATAATGTCTCGGAAGACTCGAGTAAGACCAAGACCTATGTCTCGGGCATGTTCCCGTATCCAAGTGGGGCGGGACTTCACAGTGGACATGCCTTTAGCTACACAATTGTCGATGCGCTAGCTCGCTTTTACCGTCAGCAAGGTCACAATGTTTTGAACCCAATGGGCTGGGATACCTTTGGGTTGCCAGCTGAAAACTATGCCATCAAGACCGGGACGGCTCCAGCAGTCGTGACTGCCGAGAACATCGCTAACTTTAAACGCCAATTCAAGCGGATGGGCACCAGTATCGACTGGGACCGCGAAATTAATACCAGCGACCCTGAATATTACCGTTGGACACAGTGGATTTTTACCGAATTTTTCAATCGAGGCTTGGCCTACCAAAAAGAATCATTGCAGTGGTGGTGCCCGGTTGACAAGACAGTCTTGGCGAACGAACAGGTTGAGGGTGGCCATTGTTGGCGCTGTGGTAGTGTCGTCGAAAAGAAGGCGATGAAGCAGTGGTTCTTTAAGATTACTGATTACGCAGATGCGCTGCTCGAAGAAATTCCGGCGCTGGACTGGCCACAAAAGATTAAAACCGCACAGACAAACTGGATCGGTCGATCACAAGGTGCTGAAATCGAGTTTCAGTTAGAAGATGGTGACGGTGTTCTAACGGTATTTACGACGCGTCCTGACACGATTTTTGGTGCTACCTTTATGGTGATTGCACCCGAACATCCGCTAGCTGACGACTTGGCAGTCGGTGACTTTGCCGAGGCAACCCGTGAGTACATCAAGGCGGCGGTCAAAAAATCAGAGATTGAACGAACCAACGACACGAAGGAAAAAACCGGCGTCTTTACTGGTTCATACGCCATTAATCCAGCTAACGGTGAAAAAGTGCCGATTTGGGTGGCCGATTATGTACTGGGGGGGTATGGTACGGGTGCGATTATGGCGGTGCCGGGGCATGACGAGCGCGACTTTGCGTTTGCGACGAAGTACAAATTACCCGTTATTGAAGTCGTGACGACACCTGATGATTCAGCCGCAGGGAAAAACGAGGGAACATTAGTAAATTCAGGTCGATTTGATGGTGTCTCGAGTTTTGATGCCCGCGAACAAATCGTCGCCTGGCTGGAAGAGCAGGGTGTCGGTCGCACAAAAACCACGTACAAAATGCGTGATTGGTTGATTAGCCGCCAACGGTATTGGGGTGCGCCGATTCCTATTATTCATTGTGACGAGCACGGTGCGGTGCCGGTGCCCGAAGACCAACTACCCGTCGTCTTGCCACCAGTTGATGACTTTGCGCCAAAAGGCGATGGCAAATCAGTGCTGGCAAAAGTCGAGGATTGGGTAAACACGACCTGTCCTGAATGTGGCAAACCAGCCAAGCGGGAAACCGATA
>JAUIDL010000034.1 GCA_030428585.1 bacterium
CCGACAATTCCCCTAAACAAGCCTCCATCAAAGCCTCGGTCAAAAAAGAAAATGTCTACTACCCCATGCTGACCGCCAACGACCCCGGCTATGCTAGTAACTGGGCAATCCAAAAAATGAACGCACCCACCGCGTGGGATACGACGACCGGTAACGGCTCGACCATTGTTGCGGTAATAGATAGTGGTTTTGCCCTCAATCACGACGACCTCAGCGACCGTTGGTACGAAAACACTGGCGAAACTGGCACGACCAGCTTTGGCGATTCGTGCTGGACCGGCAGTAGCGCCGACAAGCAAACCAATAATTGTGATGATGACAATAACGGCTACGTCGATGACTGGCGCGGCTGGAACTTCGTTTTGGGCGACAATGACCCCACCGCAGGACGCGATAACCCTAATGGTGACGCAGTTTCACACGGCACTGAAACTGCTGGCTTGACGGGTGCTCGCGGCAATAACAGCACCGGTATCACCACAATTAACTGGAACACTCAATTGATGCCACTCCAAGTTTTATCCGATGACGGACCAGGCTACACCAGCGATGTTGCTGCAGCGCTCTATTACGCCGTCGATAACGGCGCGGACGTCGTCAACATGAGCCTCGGCGGTGTCGACAGTGATTCGTATGTCCGAGACGCCGTTCAATACGCCTACGATAATGGCGTTGTGGTCGTGGCTGCCGCCGGAAATTGTGGTACAGGGAATGAAGAAGGGTGTACAACCGTCAGCCCTGGCTTCGTCACCTATCCTGGCCGTGATCCGCATGTCATCTCGGTCGGCGCTACTAACAGTACTGATACCCGCGCCAGCTTTAGTAGTTACGGGACCGCTCTCGATCTGGTTGCACCAGGCTCGGGTGCTATTAACACGCCGACGTGGACACCAGGCGATGCGACTTCGCTGTACACGACAACGATTTACGGCACCTCGTATGCCTCACCATTAGTGGCCAGTCTGGCATCATTAATCAAATCTATTCGTCCCGATTCTTCGGTTGATGACATCACCGCTCTTATCCTCGGCACCGCCACCAAAACTAGCGCCATGAGTGGGCAATTTTACACAAATGAGTACGGTCATGGTATCGCTAACGCAGCTTCAGCGATTACCGTCGCCTCTAGTCTGAATAGCGCCGAGGAAACCCCGACACTTCACCAGGCGGGCAGTCACTATTCAGAACACTCCTATCGCGGTCTTCCGAGCCTTGGCACTGGCTGTATTACCAAAACCACCGAGTCGTACTGCACCGTTTGGATGCAACAAGACGGCACTGGCTATGATCGCTATCTTCCGTACACACTCACGTCGCTGACTAGTGACACCGACTGGACATGGAATACGTCGATGCTTGGCTCAAGTTATTGGAACGTCAAAGCTGTACAGGGTGACCTGCAATCACCACAGTATTACCTCGGACCAAAGTAACTATTTTGCGAACTCAATCGCCCGCGTTTCGCGGAGCACGTTCACCTTGATAGTACCTGGGTACTGCATGGTGCTTTCGATTTTGTTGGCGATGTCACGGGCTAATTTGATGGCACTCAGATCATCAATTTGTTCAGGACGAACGATGACGCGGACTTCACGACCGGCACTAATGGCGTATGATTTCTCAATGCCAGGAAAGGCGTTAGCCACGTTTTCCAGTTCACGCATACGCTCGGCAAAGTTTTCAGCGCTAATGTTACGCGCACCAGGTCGAGCCGCTGACAGAGCGTCACAGACACGAACTACCAACGCTTCTGCAGTCGTCGCTTCGACGTCATCGTGGTGAGCTTCAATCGCGTGGACAATCTCGTCGCTCAGGCCAGCTTTGCGGGCAATTTCCGCACCAATGTGGTGATGCTTACCCTCAATCTTATGCGTCACAGCCTTGCCGATATCGTGCAGCAAGGTAGCAATTTTGACCGTACGGACATCAGCCCCGATTTCTTCAGCAATCAGGCCGGCCATATGCGCCATCTCTGTGCTATGCATCAAGACGTTTTGCCCGTAGCTAGTACGGAACTTCAGCTCACCCAGTAGGTGAATCAAGTCTTTCGGAATACCTACGACGCCAACTTCACGAGCGGCGTCCTCACCAGCCCGAATGACTTCTTTTTCAATTTCCTTGTTGGCTTTGGCGACGACTTCTTCGATGCGGCCTGGGTGAATACGACCGTCTTTCATCAGCATTTCAAGCGCCAAGCGGGCAACTTGCCGGCGCAGCGGGTCAAAGCTCGACAGAATAATCATGCCCGGCGTATCGTCAACCAGAATGTCGACACCAGTCGCTCGTTGTAAGGCCTGGATATTGCGACCCTCTTTACCGATAATGCGACCCTTCATCTCGTCGTCAGTGAGCTTGATGGCAGTGACGGTCCGTTCAGCCGTGACTTCGCTGCTCATGCGCTCCATAGCTGCAACCAGAATCAATTGGGCCTGTTCTTCGGCGGTATCTTTGGCTTCGTTCTGCAACTTCGCAACCAACCCAGTCAGGTCGTCTTTGATGTCGCGCTCGGTCATTTCAAGCAGTTTTTGGGCGGCATCTTTTTTCTTCAGACCAGCAATCTTTTCTAACTTCTCCTGTTGGCGGGTGCGGATGTCACGAATGTCATTTTTCAGTTCATCAACTTCATCTTCTTGGGCGCGCAGGCCTTCGGCTCGCTTGTCGAGTTCATCCAGCTTCTTATCCAAAGCGGTCTCACGTTCGACCAGACGAGTTTCCGTCTTGTCCCATTTTTTGCGGCGATCAGCTTCTTCGTTCTTGGCGTCTTTTGCCAGCTGCAGAGCTTCGTCTTTCGCCTTCAGGACGATATTGCTTGCCTTCGTTTTTGCCTCAGCGATTAACTGATCAGCTTTGTGTTTACCACCCGCTACTCGTGTCTTTGTGTACACGACAGTTCCGCCAACTCCAGCAAGCGCTCCGATAATCGCGGCGATAATTCCTTCTACCATATTGTTCCTTTCTCAGTCGTCTGGCCAAGTGTTCATCTTGGCAAAATACATCACAGGCTGACTGGAAATATCAAAATTTATTCACACTGTCTCAAAAATCAGACTACTTTTATTGTAGCGCTTTCGGTTTGCTGTACGCAAGCTATTTTCGCGGGGTTGTAATGTTTGGCACGCCGCCATATTCGGGCATCACCAGTTTGTCATTGTGGCCGTCCTGAAGACGCCCTAAACCCTCGGCTCGCCACGTGTCACCCATACCACCAACAATCGGAATTGATTGGCTATCGGCCAGCGTATTCATCACCGTCAGCCCAATCCGAAGTCCGGTAAAACTCCCGGGACCACGCAGGACGATGATACCCGACACATCTTTGATGGTTTGCTGGTGATGCCCGAGTGCTTCATTTAAATAGTCGAAGATGTTGCGCGCGAGTTCCCGCCCGGCTTCCCACGAATACTCGTGCCAAGTTTGCCCATCATAGACACCGATAAAACAGGTCGGTGTCGAGGTGTCGAGCGATATGATCATAGCGCTTCCTCCAATGCCTTATTGCCAGTCAACTCCAACGTCCGTTCGGTTTCAGAAGTTGCTGAAATCACAATCCGTAGTCGCTGCTCTGGTAGCACCCCGTCAACAATTTCCGCCCACTCAATTACGGTGACTGTCAGTGAGTCATGCAGCGCTTCATTCAGCTCATCGGCCATAATTCCCGCATCCTGTAGTCGGTAAAAATCATAGTGCGCCAAGATAAGCTGGTCACGCGCGTCGTACACCCGACTGATAGTGAAGCTTGGACTTTGGATATCTTCGTCAATCTCGAGACCACGAGCCAGGCCTTTTACAAAGGTCGTCTTCCCTGCCCCGACATCGCCCACGAGCTCGATAATTTCACCACCACCCAGTGCTCGCCCAAGGCGCTCACCGATTGATTTCATCTCAGTTTCACTGCTCGCAATTATTTTCACTGGTAACAGTATATCATCTAGTGCATTTCTCAGATGTAGGCTACAATGGAGCGTAAGCATTATGCGAATCTCAGATAGCATTATTGAAACTTTATTGGGGCGGGCAAATCTAGCTACCGCTGATGAATTAAAGGCGCTCAAAGAGCAAGCCGCCAAAGCCAAAAAACCACTGCGTGAGATTGTCGTCGAAAACCGCCTGGCTGATGAAAAAACGCTAGTCAAAGCGTTTGCCGAGTACAGCAGCATCCCCTACATCGAAGTCGACCCAGCCAGCATCCCACCCGACGTACTGAAAATGCTGCCCGAGCGCGTCGCTCGCCAATACCACGCCATCGTCTTCAAAGCCGACCAGGATGGCATCCGACACCTCGCCATGGAAGATCCTGACGATATTCAGGCGATTAACTTTATCCAAAAAGAAATTGGATCGAACTCGAAGATTTATATCGCGACCCTCGATAATATTCTCTCTGCGCTTGAATCCTACCGTGGCGACGTCAACAAAGAGCTGAGCGAGGTGATCGACTTCCAGACCGATGAGCAAGCTGCCGAAACCCAGACAGTAACCGAAGAAGATATCGCCGAAGACTCGCCAATTGCGCAAACCGTCAACCTGCTGCTCGAATACGCCATCCGCTCCCACGCCAGTGATGTCCACATTGAACCGCGCGAAGAATTTGTCCAAATCCGCTACCGTATCGACGGCGTCCTCAAAGAGGTGAACCGTCTACCAAAGAACGTGCTGGGTGCACTGATTAGCCGTGTCAAAATTCTCGCCAACCTGAAGATTGATGAACGCCGCGTGCCACAAGACGGTCGCTTCAAGATTAAAGTCGCGGGACGCCAGTATGCCCTTCGTGTCAGTACCTTACCCGTCGCTGATGGTGAAAAGATTGTCATGCGTATCCTCGACGAGTCAAACCAAGCCGTGACTCTGGAAGAACTTGGCTTCTGGGGCAAAGCTCTGGCAGACATCAACCGTGAAATGGAAGAGCCAAACGGCATCGTTCTGATGACCGGCCCGACCGGTTCGGGTAAGTCGACCAGTTTGTTTAGTATCTTGACCATTCTGAACCGTCCAAATGTCAACATCTCGACCATTGAAGACCCGGTCGAGTATAAGATTCCCGGTGTTAACCAAACCCAGACTAACCCGAAAGCAGGGATGACGTTCGCCAGTGGCCTTCGCTCACTCCTCCGTCAAGACCCAAACATCATCATGATCGGTGAGATCCGTGACAGCGAAACCGCTAACTTGGGTATTCAAGCTGCTCTGACCGGACACATGGTCTTTAGCACGCTACACACGAATAACGCGGCTACCTCGCTGCCTCGTCTGCTGGACATGGGTATTGAACCGTTTTTGATTGCTAGTACCGTTCGTGCCGTCGTTGGACAGCGCCTGGTCCGTCGGCTTCACCAAGCCTCACGTGAAAGCTACACGCCGACTCCAGAAGAAAAAGCTGAAGTCTTGAAGCTATTTGGCATCCAAGAAGGAGCGAATTTCGCTGTTATTCACGAACTTGAAAAAATGGCGGCCGCAGCAGGCGTCGGTGGCGACACCCCGCTCAGCACTGAACCGACTGGTATTAAAACGTTGTGGCGCGCTAAAAAGGACTTCAACGACGACGAAGCTCACGAAGGCTACAAGGGCCGACTGGGTATTTATGAAGTTTTGACGAACTCTGGCGAAATCCAGAAACTGATCATGAGCCACTCGACCAGTGACCAAATTCAACGCCAATCCATCCAAGAGGGCATGATAACAATGCAACTCGACGGCTTTATCAAAGCCCTACGTGGTGAAACCAGCATCGAGGAAATCCTGAGGGTAAGTCGAGAATAATCATATGCCACACTTTTCATACGTCGCCATTACTGCAGATAAGCGCACCGTCAACGGAAAGACGGAGCTTCCTGATCGTGCCAGTGTCATTGCTGCACTGCAAAAACAAAACATGCGTCCTGTCAGCATCAAAGAGATTAAGGTTGGCACCGGTCTGTCGATGGACATCAAGTTGTTTGAAAGCAAGAAAGTAAAACTCGACCACCTGATTGCCTTTACCCGTCAGCTCAGCGCTATGACATCGGCTGGTGTACCGCTCCTTCGATCACTCAACTCACTCGAAAAACACGCCGAAGACAAGGTCTTAAAGAAAATTCTGGGTGAAATTATCAAAAAAGTCGAAGGTGGCTCACCGCTCGCCGACGCACTGGCGAAATACCCTGACGTCTTTAACGACATTTACGTCAACATGGTCCGTGCTGGTGAGGCAGCTGGTATCTTGGACGATATTTTGAAACGTCTGGCTTACCAACAAGAAAAGAGCGGTGCAATTCGTAAACGTATTCGCAGCGCCATGGCCTACCCAACCGTACTCTTAGTCATTACTGTGCTTGCCTTCTTCGGCCTGATGATTTTCGTGATTCCGCAAATTGGCAAGATTTTGACCGACCTCGGTGGACCTGATGCCGAACTGCCAGCAATTACTCAATTCATGCTTGGACTTAGTGGCGCCATCACGAACTACTGGTACATTATTTTTCCTGCAATTGCCGGTGCCATCTTCCTCTTGATCCGCTTTATCAAAACGCCGAAAGGGAAGCGTATCTTTGACGCATTCGTCCTCAAGCTCCCAGGTATCAAGACAATTGTCATGAAGATCTCGGTTGCCCGCTTTGCGCGTACCTTCTCGGCCTTGATGGGAGCCGGTGTCGCCGTGCTGGAAGCTCTCGACGTGACGTCTCGCGCTGTTGGTAACACGTTATTCAAAGAAGCGTTAAAACAAGCTGAAATCGAAGTCAAAAACGGTCGTTCACTGTCGAACGTCATCGAAAAGAACGATTTGTTCCCGGCAATTGTTTCACAGATGCTCGCGGTTGGTGAAGAAACCGGTCAAACTGACACTGTTCTGGTCAAGGTGGCCGAATTCTACGAAGAAGAAGTTGACCTCGCCATCGAAGGTGTCAGCTCTATTATCGAGCCAGCTATGATTGTCATCATGGGTAGTATGGTCGGTCTGATTGCTGCCAGTGTGATGACCCCTATCGCTTCTCTGGCACAAAACATCCAAGGATAGGAGTTTCTCTGAACCCGCTCATGCTATATAATGACTACTAGCATTACTCACGTGGGCATCATGTCAAAAT
>JAUIDL010000035.1 GCA_030428585.1 bacterium
TGTTCAGATTTATTGTTGCCATTACTCTCCTTTAGTATACCTCGCACTGTAATCATTATCCACGAACAGGGCGTTACACGCCCATTCATTCTTTGCATCTGGCAGGAATGAATGGGGTTGCACTACGCTTTTACCCTATTCTTTGGATAATAATCACAGTGCTTCTACTCTGTATTCCAAAACAAAAGAGGCTACCAAAGCGCAGCCTCTTCTCATTTCTTCGCTATTTATCAGCGCTAGCTTTTTTTGCAGCTTGGGCTGACTTTTTCTTGGCTTTGTTTGCCAGCTGCTCTTTGCGAGCTTCTGCGGCGGCAAATTTTGCCTTGAAGCGGTCGACACGACCTTCGGTGTCGATAATCTTTTCTTCACCAGTAAAGAATGGGTGAGAGGCGCTCGAAATATGTACCTTTACTAGAGGGTACTCGTTGCCATCTTCCCATTTGATGGTGTCATTGGTTTGCGCAGTTGACTGAGTCAAAAAGGCAAAACCGGCGACATCGTCGCTAAATACGACGGGTCGGTAATCGGTTGGATGTAGGTTGCTCTTCATAATCTGGACTATTGTATCTGTTTTTTGGGTTTTTGTAAAGGGTTAAAAAGGAGAATGGCCGCGATCATTGGGTAATGATGCGGCCGTTCATCTCTCAGCGGTCGTGGACGGGGCAGTGTGTTGCCCCATTGTCGGTGCACTTGCACTCGGGGTTGCCTTCGGGCCCGTACTTCATGCGTCACCTCCTAACCATTCGAGACGCATAACTACCATATAATATATATGTATAAATGTCTATACTACCAACTTGCTTATGCTGGCGTATACTGAAGATATGGCAAAGAAAAAGACGAAAAAGAAGCAAGCAAAGCAGGTCACGGGTGTCCGAACCCCAGGCGCACTGTACTTTCTATCAGTTTTGACATTAATTGTGATTGCCTTTTTCAACGGCTTTATCTCGATTGAATATTTCTGGGCACCAATTGCGCTATTAGTGCTAGCATGGGCGGCGATGTACGCGACGCTACGCGGGCAATCGAAGGCGCGCGTGTATGCGTTGATTGAACGGAGTCTGATTGTGACTAGTTTGGCGTTAGCCGGCGTGATTGGTCTGGCGTACGTTTCTCAAATGGATGATTACGCGCTGGCGAACTTGGTTAGCACGATTTATCTGGTCGTGGTACCAGTAATGGCGTTTGTGGGCGCGGCGGGTGTTTTGGTGGATGTAGCGGAGCGGTAGATTTTGTTGACAAGCCCCCCCAAGGTTTGTCATACTCGCTAGGCTCATCAGTGAGCATGCAGTAGGTTCTCGGTAATCCGCCGAGAATTTTCGTTCCTTGATAGTTAGGAAAATTGTGCGAAGAATATTCAGCATGATTGTGCTGGCAAGCCTCGTGCTTGTTGGACTGGTGGCATTTCAGCCACCACAGCAGGCGCTGGCAACGACGCCACCACCAACGCAGTTCGAAGACGTCACGATACGTTCTATCACAGCCCACGACGGTGGAGGCTATTCAGCAACCGCCTGTAGTGGCAATACGCAGGAGCAGGGTTACATCATCGATGAGCTCGGTCAAGTGCGGAGTACAATTCCACAGCGAACTGGTTCAAATCTGAATTGTGATAACGATTTCGTGACACAGCCGTCGGCTGATGGCAGTTTCTTTCTATTGGAAAAGTCAGGAGAAACGCAGAGTGATTTGGTGATGTGGCGACATGATCGAAAGGTTTGGTCGACATCAATTCTTTCACCAGATGATTGTGTGGCTACCAGCTACTATCGCTATGACATGGTGCCGAAATCGCTGAGCCGTGGACCAAATGGTGAAGTCGTGCTCATCGCTGTTGCAGCAGTTTTGACCCCAATTTGTGATGACCGTCTTTTGATTCTCAATCCGGATACTGGCTCAATTGAAGCGGATGTTTCGCTCGGTCAGGGTCCAGCGCTTGGGGTTGGTTCAATCGAACCCCGGGCGTGGACATACGACGACAAAATCGTGGCCATCGACCGACTTGGAACATGGCGCGAGTTTGACTACGAAGGTGTCGAAGACACCGATGCCGACTATTCATTCCCGCTAACATCTGGCTATAGCATGTCTAACGCCTACATGAATGTCCAAGGAGATATGTTTGTCGTTAGCAATCCGACGTGGGTATCGGGCACGCCAAAACTGATGTACAGGAAGGCAAACGGTACTGCTAACACGATTACAAACTCTGCAGTAGCTGGCATCTACGATCCAGTTTTGACGAACAACGGCAACCTAGTTCAATACAGCGGTCTGAGTCTGACCACGTTCAATACCATGAGCAACACAGCATCGCCTGTGACGCTGACTAACACCACTGGTCAGACGTATGCGCAGATTCGTGGCTACACCGAGGATGAGGACGGCAACGGACTGATTCTGGTGTGGTATTACGACAACACGTATCTGTTGCGTGGGTTGGCTGTGTGGTTCCGCGATGGGTCGACTGGAGTAGTTGACAGCACCCCGGTGTGGGAGTTGGAGAAAAATCCAAGTGACCCATCATCGCCCAACGCATTCAGCGTTATGTCGACGCTGAACAACACGGTTGCTGACGGAACGTTGTACTTGTCGGCTTGTTACGAAGAAGACCCGGCTAACTGCGTTAACTCGGTCGTCGACAGCTATGTGTACGAAATTGACGTGGCGTCGGCTGGCTTCGGCGAGGCGGTTCCACGGTCGTATTTCTACAGTGGCTACGAGAATACCGAGCTGCAGTATGTGGCGATGGGTGACTCGTTTTCGAGTGGGGAAGGAAATGCTCCCTATATCTCAAACACTGGTGTTAGTGGTGTGAACGAGTGTCATCGTAGTGAGGACGCTTATGCGATGCAAATTGACAACACTCCAACACTCAACATACAACTAGTTGCTTTTTTGGCATGTTCTGGGGCAACAACAAATGATGTCTTAGGAATCTCTGAGACAGACAACCCTAATGGACGCTGGAGTGAAGCCGGGCAAATTGCCTACCTCAGCGTACTAGACGAAGTTGATATTGTAACTCTATCAATCGGAGGTAATGATATAGGCTTTACCGACTTCGCGACTAGCTGTGTCCTCGCAAGTTGTGATGAATATTCATCGATTTATGCAACTACAGTCGACAATATCAATGGGCTAGACACAGTATTAGAGGCGAGTTACATTGACGTTCTTGATCAACTACCCGTAGGGGGCGATCTTTACGTCGTGAATTATCCTATGTTGGTGCCAATGGATAAGACTACACTTGATCCCATAGATATGGATTGCCATTATCTATACAATGGCACAACGGTCGGAACTGAGTTGGTGAATCATTGGGGTAACGGCCAGGCCGCACAGGATGTGATCGCTAGGTTGAACGCCAAAATTGAGGAGGTTGTTTATGAAATCTCGTTGACGGATAGTCGTATTCACTATCTTGATGTCAGCGACGACTTCACTGGACACGATGTTTGTTCTTCTGGTTCATATTTCTTCAACAATTACGCCACGGATCCCACGGCAATGTTTCATCCAAACGATGAGGGCGTTGATTTGCTCAGCACTCTCATTGCAATTGAAATAACCGCTGAATAGAAAGGATGCTATGCCCCAGAGCTTTGTGCTCTGGGGCTTTTTACTGATTATGAGCAGGATTAAATACCATGAACAGCTATAGTTAATGCACCAAGGATTACAACCTGTATAAATACTAATACGGATGAACCAGTTAGTGTAATGAGAAGCTTACTGACTAGGTTTCCTGATTTTTGAACAAGACCAAGAATCAATAATATTGATCCGAGAACTAGAGGGGTCGTCAAAACTACTCCGTATAATAAGCTGGGAGTTGCACAACTTCCAGTTGAATCAAGGTTGCATTTTAAAGAGTGCGTAAAATCAAATAGTACAGCAGTAATTATCCAAGATAAATTAATCACAATCCCTGATGTAATGAGGATTGCGCGCACGGTAGTGAATTTTAGTCTAGTATTTCGGGGCATTATTTGTTCACTTTCTGCACAACCTGAACTTCTTTCACAGCTACCGCAGGTAAGGCGTCTGCATTGGTGTAAACATTGACTCTATCTCCCAATGTAATATCGGTCAGTTTAATCTCTTTACATTCATAATCAACAACGTCAGGCAGTACATCCCAGTGCATCGGTCCACCATAGGATGAGCCCTTCACGACTAGGCCGTCATAAACTGATATCGAGTCTACTCGAAGCAGTGTTGAATAACGCTTGAGATCGGAGTACTTTTCGGTTTCTGTGCAATCTTTCGGATCAACGTATTTCGCTAATTCCTCTTCGTTGACTGTCTGCGGTTCTTCAGATTGGAGGGAATTTTTAGGTTCCGAAGGGGTCACTGCAGTCTGGGAGGCGATTTCTTCCTCCTGATTCAACGTGCCACCATTAATCAACTGATGTACTCCTGCTACGGTAGCGTATGCGACGGCCCCAGCCAAAAACACCATGACGAATATGAATGGCATTTTGCGTTTGTGATTTGTGTTTAGGTTTGGCTTTTGCTGATTGACTTGAGTGGAAGTTGGTGACTGGGTTTCTTCGCTTTGTGTTTCTGTGGGGTGTATTTTTTCTTCAGGATGCATATTAGATGTATTTTATCATATTGGTTATGGTTTGAGGCGAGGATAAGCCCAACATTGTATAATCGAGCTAGTGAACAATAGATCAAAATATTCGATTATTGTCGGTGTCGTACTAATCTTAGCCGCACCTTTAGTACCCAGTCTTTTATTTCAAGAATTGTTTTTTGTCACATGTAGTCTACTAATCGGTCTTACTGGCTCGAACTGTCCGGCTTTATGGCCATACGTAAACTGGCTCGTATTCTTCATAATATTTGCAGGTTTGGGAATTGTAATGATCTTCAAGGGCACAAGGAGAGGCCGCGAAACCTAGTTCTGGTGGATCATACAGGGTTGTGGGTTTTGTCGAGAATCCCCCGACGAAAATCAGGGAATTAATAATTTACAACAAAATGTGCGATTCTAACAATAAATCCTATAACAAACGAAAGTAACATTGCGCCTACCACACTACTGATTAGTATAGTTTTTTTGTCTTTGAACTTAAGAAATGATAGCGGTATAGCAATCCCCACACTACCAATGATAATTGGCAAATAAAACACAAGACTTGCCAGTATGAGGCTTCCGTCACTATATCTCGGAGCGGCGAGTTCATCGATAAGTATTTGACTACTATTCGTGAACACCAAGATTGCGCCCGTTGCAACTGTCCATATTCCACTAAGAAGTAATAATAGCGATAATGAGATTTTTCTTCGTTTTTGTTTAGGTTTTTTCATGGTGATAATTATATCATCACCATCGCGTCATCTTACTAACATTGCTAGACGAAAAAAGGTTAGGGTGATATAATAGCTTTTGTATTAAGTTTTAACGACACAGCCCGTCGCAAAAACTCCTGAAGTCTTCAGGGCCGCGGGCGAGGAACAAGGAGTTCTACGAAATGGCAGTATCTGTCGATATTAAGAAACTGCTTGAAGCTGGTGTGCATTTTGGACACAAAACCAGCCGATGGCACCCAAAAATGGCCCCTTACATTCACAGTAAGCGCCAAGATAGTCACATTATTGATTTGACCAAGACGGTTGAAGGCCTGGACAAGGCATTGCCGTTCCTTACCAAAACCGCCGCTGCGGGCAAGCCAATTCTTTTCGTGGCAACCAAAAAGCAAACCAAGGACGCCGTCAAGGCAGCTGCAGAAGCCCTTGGCCAACCATACATGACCGAGCGCTGGCTGGGTGGAACCTTGACGAACGTTAACACCATCACTGCACAGATCAAGAAGCTCAAAAACCTCGAACGCCGCATGGCAACGGGTGAGCTGGAAAAGCGCTACAACAAGCTGGAAGTCCAACGTTTCCAAGAAGAAATCGACGACCTGAACAGCAAGTACAGTGGTATCAAAGACCTCAGCGGCAAGCCAGGTGCAGTCTTTGTTATCGACGTTATCGGTGACGTCAACGCGATTAACGAAGCCAAGACCCTCGGCGTACCAGTGGTTGCCTTGGTCGACACCAACGCCGACCCAAGCAAGATCGACTACGTCATTCCTGGCAACGACGACGCCATCAAGGGTGTTAACTTGATTCTTGACTACGTCAGCCAAGCAATTACCGAAGGTAAGGGTGTATCTAAAGAAGACAAGAGTGGGGAGAAATAATCAATGGCAGTATCAGTAGAAGACATCAAGAAACTGAAAGAACTGACCGGTGTCGGTCTGACTGACGCCAAGGTTGCCTTGGTTGAAGCCGACGGCGACTTTGACAAGGCGCTCGACGCCATGCGCAAAAAAGGTCTGACGAAGGCTGAGAAAAAAGCCGACCGCGAAGCCCTGGAAGGTGTTATCGACAGCTACGTCCACGGTGGACGCATCGGTGTGTTGGTTGAAGTGAACTGTGAGACCGACTTTGTCGCTCGCACGGACGGCTTCAAAGAATTTGCGCACCAAATTGCGCTCCAGGTTGCCTCGATGAGTCCAATCTATGTTTCTGAAGCCGACATTCCAGCCGAAGAACTGGACCGTGTCCGCACCGAAGCCGTCGAAAGTGGCGCTGCCGAAGGCAAGCCAGTCGACATTGCTGAAAAAATCATCGATGGCCAGGTCAAGAAATACTTTGCCGACAAGGTCCTCTTGAACCAGCAGTACATCATGGACGACAGCAAGACCATCGAACAGTACCTGAAAGAAACCATCGGCCAAGTTGGTGAAAACATCATCATCCGCCGCTTCAAGCGCATCGAACTAGGGGTCAACGACTAATACGATGACCACACAGGCGCACAATCCAGAAGGTGCACAACTCGGCTCTAGGGCCGAGTTGCCTGTTTCTCGGGGGCCTGAACGGCTATACGAACGACCCTACGTCGATATGCGTGAG
>JAUIDL010000036.1 GCA_030428585.1 bacterium
AACGGTCGGTCGATTTGAAATCGCACGACCCTGGCTGGCAGCATCGATAATACTCTCAACGTTATGTCCATCAATCTCGACGACGTGCCAGCCGAATGATTCCCATTTGGCTTTTAGGTCTTCGAGCGGCATCACGTCCTCAGTGCTCCCATCGATCTGAATGTTGTTGCGGTCGATAAACCCGATCAGTTGTGACAATTTATACTTACCCGCGAACATGGCCGCTTCCCAAATATTGCCTTCGTCCAGCTCACCGTCACCCATCATGACGTACACAAACCGGTGTTTGACGTTATCGATGTACTGCAGCGCATAGGCATACCCTGCTGCTTGAGATAACCCGCTGCCAAGTGGACCGCTCGTACTTTCGATGCCAGGCAATCTTAGTCGCTCTGGGTGACCTTGTAGTCGTGAGCCGGTCGCTCGTAGAGTCATCAGTTCTTCTTTGTCAAAGTAGCCGGCCTCAGCCATGGCAGCATATTGCACCGGGGTCACGTGACCATTACTTAGGAAGAAGACGTCGCGATCAGGCCACTCCGGTTCTTCTGGACGAATGTTGAGGATATTGAAATAGAGCACGGCGAAAATGTCAGCTAACCCAAGCGGTCCGGCACTATGGCCGCTGCCCGCATGTTCCAGCATCGTAATAATGTCTTTTCGGATTGCCGAAGCTTTTTCCTGAATCTGTCCCACCGTCAGTCCCATAGTTCTATATTACCCCATGTTTATTAATTTCTTTTGTCATAGCACGATATACCGCTTCAGGATCGGCCGCTTCGGCGATAGCACCGCCACTATTCAACACGTCAACCCCGCCTTGCGTTAGCGTATAAGCATTGTCAACACTGACACCGCCATCCCAGCCAATCTCGACACGCGGACTAATTTTACGAATCAAACGCACTTTCTCTAGTTGCATCAGGCTGGCTGCCCCACCGTAATGTCCCAACTCGCCTGAAAAAATCATCACATGATCTACTTTTTCAATAAGGTCTGCGACTGTCGAGGGCACCGTCGTTTTTAGGAGTGCTAGCCCAGCTTTAATACCGGCAGCTTTAATTTGATCAATCAACTTTGCTTTGTCTTCGGAAACTTCAGCGTGAATAATAATCAAGCTCGGCTTGAGTTCAATCAATTTTGCCAAGTGCTTACTGGGCTCAGACACCATCGCATGTACGTCAACTTTCCAGTTACTTGGCCAGTATAATTGACCTTCGTCCAGCAAAAAGCGCGGCGCAAAGACACCGTCACTAATATCGACATGAACCCGCTCGGCAAATGGCTGTAGCTTGGCTGCGTAAGCTTTATATTCATCGGGTGTTTCGACGGTGATACATGGAGCAATCGTTGCCATTATAGTTCATCCAACTGCGCGTTCCGACGCTTAAAACGAGTAGCATTTGCAAACGGAGTATTCAACCAGGTTTCGATAATGCCTTGCCAGGTCGCTTCTTCATCTTCAAGAATTCGAGACGGGAGGCATAGTACATTCGAGTCGTTATCATTCCGTGTCATCTTTGCTTCAAATGCGTCCCAAATAACACTGGCCCGGATGCCGCGAAAACGGTTCGCCGCCATAGCCATCCCTTGACCACCACCACAGAGTAAAATTGCTCGTGGATCGTCGTCTTCTTCACCAATTACTTTCAATGCAGCAGCCTGGGCGAAATCAGGAAAATCGTCATCTGGATCCAGTACGGTATCGCCGACATCTTCGACATCATAGCCATGCTTCGCTAAATAGGCGAAGACTGCCTCTTTCATATGAAAGCCATTGTGATCACTGCCCAAAAAGATCTTCATTATCTTAAAGTATAAGCGTTATAGGGTTATTTTCGCAAGGTCTTGGCGACGTCAGCAACCAACTCGACTAAACGGTTACTGTAGCCCCACTCGTTGTCATACCACACCATGACCTTCGCCAGGTTACCGTCGACAACCTTCGTCAACAACAGATCGACGACACCTGAATGACTGTTGCCGATGTAGTCACGACTGACCAGTGGCTCTTCGCTGACACCCAAAATACCTTGATAGTATGGGTCGGCAGCGGCTTTTTTGAAGGCTGCATTAATAGTCTCTGGCGTTGCGTCACGACCAAGAAGCACGGTCACGTCACTTATCGAAACGACTGGTGTTGGGACCCGAATGCTGAGGCCATCAAACTTACCAGTCAATTGTGGCAAGGTCTTGGTCACAGCAATCGCCGCACCAGTAGTGGTTGGAACGATGTTCTCGGCAGCGTTTCGGCCTTCACGAAGATCTTTAGCTGAAGCATCTTGCAACATCTGACTTGCCGTGTAACTGTGAACAGTTGTCAGTAGTGATTTTTCAACACCAAATTCGGCATCCAGAATCGCCATGACCGCACCCAGTGAGTTCGTCGTACAACTGGCGTTTGAGATAACGTCAGACGCACCTTCAACGGCATCTTCGTTTGCACCAAGGACGATCGTATCGACGCCATCACTCTTTGATGGACCGCTGATAATCACGCGTTTCGCACCAGCTTTGATATGCAGTTCGGCATCTTCTTTCTTCGTAAAGCGTCCGGTTGACTCGATAACCAACTCAACACCCAAGTCACCCCATGGCAGTGCCGATGGATCCTTCTCTGCTGTCACTTGCACGTGATGGCCGTCGACAATAATTCCTTTGTCGTCAAAGTCAACTTTGTGTTTATAGAGGCCATAGTTGCTGTCGTGCTGCAACAGATAGGCCAGGGTTTTTGTGTCGGTCAAGTCGTTAATAGACACAATCTCGAGGTCGCTGCGGTCAAACGCAATTTTGAACGCCGCTCGGCCGATTCGTCCAAATCCGTTGATACCAATCTTGGTTTTACTCATTCCCACTCCTTATTCAGTCATTGTCTTATTCTCTATTAGTATAAGCGCTTTACCAGAGTTGTCAAAGTGTTTCTCTCCCTCTATAGTAGACCTATGAATAAGCGTGAGTTATTGGAGAAAGCCAGCCTCGCCTATGACGAGGATCAAGTCCTCGAGCTCACCTCTGCAATTGATATAGCCAGCAAAGCCCACAAAGGCCAAAAACGCAAAAGTGGCGAGCCATATATCTCTCACCCCATCGCCGTCACCAGTACCCTGATTGATTGGGATATGGATATCGATAGCGTTCTGGCCGGCATCTTGCACGATACCGTCGAAGATACCGACATGACCCTCGACTTTATCGAAACCAATTTTGGCAAAGACGTCGCCTTCTTGGTCGATGGTGTGACCAAGATTTCGCAAGCCCGTGCCGGCATGCAGGATTTAACCGAATACTTGCCCCAGACCAAAGATAACCTATCGAAGCTTTTGATTGCCGTTGGCCAAGACGTTCGCGTCGTGATTATTAAACTTGCTGACCGCCTGCACAACCTGCAAACACTACAACACATGCCGGCCGAGAAACAGACCAAGATTGCACGGGAAAGTATTGAGGTATTTGCCCCTATGGCCGACCGCCTGGGTATGGGCCGCGTCCGTATGCAGATTGAAGAGTTAGCTTTTAGTTACTTAGATCCGCGTGAGTTCAGACGTCTCAGCACGCTGCTGAAAAAGCGCCTCGGTAAGAGCACGCGTAAATTAGGCGTGGTCCGTGAAGAGGTTGCCAAAGCCCTGGGCGAACAAAAGATCCACTTCGAAATCAACGGTCGTGTTAAAAGTATTTATTCTTTGCACCGTAAACTAGAAAAGGTAGGCGGCAATATCGATGACATCTACGACCTGATGGCGCTCCGGATTATTGTCGATACCAAAGAGGATTGCTACCGCGTCCTCGGTATTTTGCATACGCTGTACCAGCCGATGATTGCTCGTATCAAGGACTACATAGCCGTCCCAAAACCGAACGGTTACCAAAGTCTGCATACGACTGTATTGACCCCATCGGAACAAATCGTCGAATTCCAAATTCGCACCGAAGAAATGCACGAATTCGCCGAACGTGGACTCGCAGCGAGTTTCCACTACCATGAGCAAAAGAAGTCAAAGGAATACACTCGTAAAAAATCGTCCTCGGTGCTACCTACCCACATGCAGTGGATGACACAGTTGCAAGAAATTGCCGGACGCCTGCGCAGCGGAGAGGAAATCCCGGCCGACCAGCTTAATATCGACCTGTTTGGCGATCGTATTTTCGTCTATTCGCCACGCGGTGACATTTATAACCTGCCCGAAGGCGCGTTGCCGCTCGACTTCGCCTACCTCGTCCACAGCGACATTGGCAAGCACGCCTACGGCTTTCGCGTCAACGGCGCCATCCACTCGTTTGATAAACCGCTCGAAAACGGCAACGTCGTTGAGGTTATTACCCGAAAAACCAGTAGCCCCCGCAAAGCCTGGCTTGAGCAGGTTACGACAACCCATGCACGGACTAAATTACGTGCTCAATTACGTCAGCTTGGCTTAATCGAGTCCATTAGTAGTGCTGCTGCGATCATCCGCGATAAGGCTTCCCGTAAGAAAGACAAGAAATGAACCCAGTTATTGCAATTTCAACTGTCAAAGATGGTTCGATGTACAACCGTAATGACATGCAGGATGCCACTGTCATCGATAATCGCCGACAGTTCCTTAAGACCCAAGGTATCAGCCTGCATCAAACGATGCGTCTGCGAGTCCATTATCAAACCGACGATTTTTGTCGTTACGTCTTTGTTGACGAAAAGCACCGTGGCGAAGGCATGACCAATGACATCGTGCCTCCAGCCGATGCGCTGATTACCCAAACACCAGGACTTGCCTTATTCCTGCCGGTCGCTGACTGCATCGGAGCGGCAATATTCGATGCCGAGCATCAGGTGCTTGCGTTGGCACATCTTGGGCGTCATAGCCTCGAGCAGGATGGCGGTCGACGAATTATCGAGCACTTGGCGCACCAGTTCGACAGTGACCCTGCCAAGCTGCAGTTATGGCTTACCCCCGCTGCCGGCAAAGACGTCTATCCATTGTGGGCTTTCAATAATAAAAGCATGAAAGAAGTAGTCTTTGAACAGTTTGCGGCAGCAGGAGTGTTGATAGAAAACATCGTCGACAACCCAGCCGAAACAACGAACGATCCGAATTATTATTCATATAGTGAATTCCTCAAAGGAAACCGGACCGAAGACGCCGATTACGCAATTGTTGCGATGCTACGCGAATAAACCACTGTGCTCGATTGATTCGACTAGCTTGGGTGCCGCAACAATAAATTTATTCCGCTCAATACCTCGCTGTGTGTCATCATACAAAAAGACTGTGGCACCCGCTTCTTCACATAACAAAAGTCCAGGACTGATATCGTGTGCTCTTCCGTGTCCAGAAAGAGTCGCGATACCGTCAATAGCACCGCTGGCAAGTTGTATATAGACGTGTCCGGCAGCGCCGACTGGCAAAAACGTCCGTACACCCAGCTCCTTCATCGCTTCGTCAACTAGCGCAAAATTGCTACGCGTAAACGAATACACGAAGTAATTACCGGCGTCTCGTTCCGTATTAACTGATAGCCGCTGGCCATCACAAAACGCCCCACCACCTTTTTGCGCCGTATAGAGCCTATCGCTAACAAAATCATAGATAACGGATAAAACCGTCTGACCTTCATGAATCAACGCGGCCATATTCGTACAAAACGGCAGACCTCGAATAAAACTAGACGTTCCGTCAATCGGGTCTACTAACCAGTACGTAGTGTCATCGCCATGGTGCCCGGTCTCTTCACCCCTAAACCCTAACTCGGGAAATCGTGCCTGCAACGTTTTTTGCAATGACTTTTCAATCCGGACATCAAGTTCAGTCACCTGCGTATGATCAGCTTTGCGCGAAAAGGCGACATTACCAAATGACGTTAATAGTTCGGTGCGAAATGCTTTAAAGCTTTCGATAACTAATTGTTGAGAGTCTGCCCACTCCTGAGGTATCGTCACTACTGCTCGTTCCAACGAGTAATCGCCTCAGTGATAACTGACTTGGCCTCATCAGCCCCAGCCCATCGCTCAACGACAGTCGTACCTGGTTTTTTCAGATCTTTATAGTGATTAAAGTGGAACTCGATTTGTTCCAACAGTCGTGCCGGAACATCTTCGAGCGTTTGAATCGCGTCGCCAGTCGTGCGGTCATCAGCCGGAACGACCAAAATTTTGTCATCGACTTCACCGTCGTCAGAGAACTTCATGACACCAATAATCTTGGCTTCTAGGAATACACCGGTTGTTAGTGGTTCGCTCGTAATAATCAGTGCGTCAAGTTCGTCGCCATCTTCATCCAATGTTTGTGGAATAAAGCCGTAGTTTACTGGTTTTGCAAAAATCGCTGGTTCAACGCGGTCGAGTTGGAAAACAGCCAGCTCACGGTTCCATTCAATCTTATGGCTACTGCCGGTTGGAATTTCAATCACCACATTGACGATACCGTTTTGGTAGTCGCCAGGGGTAAGAATCTTGTTAAAATCTGCCACGAAAGGCCTCCTTGGTATTATTTCTTCTCTGTTATTTTACCAGTTTTTGCCAATCAGGGATATAATCAATAAAGATGAACTTGCAACTTCTTTCGCCAACCGAGTACGTCAAGCAAGCGACAAAACTCACCCACAGCGCAACCCGGCGCATTTCTTTACTAACGATGGTGGTTGCCGACCAAGAGTCAACTCATGACTTATTGGAAGCAATCAAAGCCGCCGCTCAGCGTGGCGTCGAAGTCCACGTCTCGGCCGACATTTTCACCTACGGTGAGTTAAACGGAAATTTCCTCGGCATGGGGTACGCTAGACAAGCCGTTCGTCGCACCAGCGAAATGGCGCGAACCCTGCGTCAAGTTGGCGTGAAATTTACCTGGTTGGGACACGGACGCATCACGTTGTTCAACGGGCGCA
>JAUIDL010000037.1 GCA_030428585.1 bacterium
ATAGACGAGTTTGTCGACTTGGGTTGGTTTGACTGTTTCAAGTTTCGTCACGACGTAGGTGTAGCGCTTACCTTCGTAATTGGCGTAAATTGTATCACCAGGTTTGAGCTTCTCGAGTTGAGCAAAGATAAATTTATAGTCACCTTGGTCGAATAAATCGTTCGAGCTGTGCCCAGCGATGGCCGTGTTACCAATCTCACCTGGATGGCTGTTTGCGCCAGGAATTGGGAAGTGAGCCACGCCGTTCTCCATGGCCTTCATTTGCGAGGCATTGTCTGTGCCGACGTCGTACATCACCGGCACGTCGACGTTAATCTTTGGGATGATCAGCCGTGGCTGCGGGCCAACCTCTACTTCGGCAGTCGGATCGATAACAATGTTTTGTGGGTCGAGGCTACCCGGAGAAACGTAGGCTTGGACGTTGGCAAAGAGGACGCGGTTGTACTGGAGGAATAAGAAAAGCAACACAACGACAATCGATGCGACAATTGGCACAAAATGGCGGCTGCGTCGAATCTTTTTGGCTGATGTTTGGACCCGGCCGACGAGTTGCTGACGCAGTTCGTACAGGGCGTCGTCGCGACTGACTGTTTGCTCAGCAGCTTCTTGCTCGGCGTCTTTGGTGTGGTTGCTATCGCGTGAGCCGATGAATGCCTGTTTTTGGTTCTTGTGTTGGTGAGAATAAAACTGTTCGTAGTACTTTTGGTAATATTGTTGCCACGCCGTGTGATACGCTTTCCACTGGTCGTCACTGGCCTGTGGGTGGTGAGAGGTATGCGTTCGTTGATACGGGTTCTCGCTATGCAGTGCTTGTTGCTGAATGTGGGCAGGAGTTGGCGAGTTCGCCTGTGGAATACCGCTGGTCATTGGTGCGGGGTGTTGGTGTTGTACTGGTGCTTGGGGGGTCTGCGCTTCCTCGCCGTAGATGTTTTCAATGCGTTGACGAATCACATTAGCAGCCGCGGCACGTTGGGCGTCGCGTTCTTCAGGGGTGGGGACGGAGACTCGGCTGGGATGTACGCCGCCTTGCGGCTGGTCCGGCAGGTCTCCACCTTGACTGCGGGTATCGGGATCCATATCTTTATTCCTATTGTAATCTATTGTACAATACATTGGTATTAATAAGGGCGAGTGGCGGAATTGGTAGACGCGCTAGACTCAAAATCTGGTTCTCGCAAGAGAGTGAGGGTTCAAGCCCCTCCTTGCCCACCACGAGATTATTCAGACATAACCGCTGTCGCAATTGCTTGCAGCGGTTGTTTTTGATTCCACAGCCAATAACAGGCGATCTGAGCGGCGACACTGCCCCGCCAAATCGACATTGGGTTGCCCCACGGCGTCGTTATCACCTGACCATCGTGTGCCATGACCAGAGTTTCCTTATGCAGAACGACGAGCGTGATTGGGTATGTAATGGTAAATTTGTGTACGGCTTCGACGAGGTTCGAGAGTTGCATACTGAACGTTAAAACTTTGGGATAATAGACGGCTTGGAAGAGCTTTTGAAGTTGTGCAAAAGCCACGACCGCAATCGTTTGTGGCCGCTCTACTAACAGATTCGGACTGTTTTTAATTAGGTCGACGGCATCTCGAGTAATCACAATGGGTCCTTTGTAATCCGAGATGAATTGTTCATATAAAATTGCTGTTTCGCTACTGCGGCCAGCATCGCCTACCATCAATACACCGCTAGCCCACGCACTGAGTGCGGCCATTTCGGCACCAGCATCTTTACTCAGACTACCGGATGGATTAGTCGGAGCAAATCGTGTGTCAGTAATTGTCTTTGGGAGCGTTTTTGACAAAATATCTGGCAAGAGCACGCGCATCTCACCCACACCGGCTTTTTGGGCTACGGTATACGCTTCTGCGACACCAGCAAAGCCGAGCTTGTTCCCGCCGACGATACCAAGCTTCCCTGCTAGCGAACGCTGCTCTGGCTTGGACCAGGCGATATTTGGATACAGCGGCTCGGTTGGCGACTGTTTTTTCCAGTAGTCAAAATCCATGAATCTATTGTACTACGATGCGCGAGGTAACTTCCCTGAGGACGGCACGCATGTCGGCGATTAATGCTCGTCTTGTCGTAACAGGCATGCTATCGTACGTGCTTAGCATGGCGATGCGTTCAGCGTCCGTCAGCGCTTTTTGAGCCTCTGCGACATTGTCTGACATTGTCACGACGTCAAGCCAAGATTGGTCGACGTTATCCATAGCGAAATCAAGTAATCGGTCTGATTCGACCAGTCGATCATATTGAAAAGCGGTGTGCTCGAGAGCATTCTTGAGGTGTTCTTGATATGAAGCTTTTTCACGGACGACGAGGACTCGTCTAAAATCAGCTAGGGACACGGCCTGTAGCTGTTCGACTTCTCGATGGCTAATTGGTCCAGCCAGATACATCTGGTGCGATTCGATACCAGTTGGATCAAGCGCTCGCAGGGTGTTATCACTGCCAACTTGAAATGTTAGTACCGCATGTCGAGCAGCTTTTTGAATAATTTCATCTGCCGTGACGCCTTCGTCGCGTGTTCGATAGGACTCGGGGTCGTTCGGTCGTCGGGCACGTGTCGTGATGACAGGGAGTGGATGAATCTCATTATTCTCTTCGGCAACTTGTCTTCCGAGAAGCGTCGCCCCTGCTCCGAACGGACCCATTAGCCCAGTTATGCCAACCATGCCAAGTCGGAAGTGTCGAGCACGATGTCTAGTTGTAGATTCAATGGCGCGATTATTAAAGTAGTAGCGATCTTGCAGCGATAGTAATGACTCTCGAGAGTTACTATCGGAAGGCTCAGAATCGAGTTGATTCATCAGTGTTTGGTGGTTACTCCTGCCTCAATGGCTTGTGAGAGTATATTATAGCACAAAACTAAGAAATTGTAATGCTGACTGGGCAGTGGTCAGATCCCATCACATCGGGGTGAATATTGGCTTCGCTGACTCGATCTTCGAGGCTACGACTCGCTACCCAATAATCAATCCGCCAACCGACGTTGCGAGCGCGGGCATTTGCCCAATGCGTCCACCAAGTGTAGGCATTGGTAGTGTCGGGATGGATGGTTCGGAAGGTGTCGAACAGGTCATTTTTGAGGAATTCATCAAACCCTTCGCGTTCTTCATTCGTAAAGCCGTGCTTCCCGATGTTTGGTTTTGGATTTGCCAGGTCGATTTCTTGGTGAGCGACGTTCAGGTCGCCGCAGAACAAGACTGGTTTTGTTTTTTCTAGCTCTTTGATGTGCGCCAAGAATGCCGGGTCCCATTGCTTGTGACGGAGTTCAAGCCGAGACAGGTCATTTTTTGAGTTCGGTGTATAGACCGTGACGACCCAAAAATCAGTAAACTCGGCCGAGATGACTCTACCTTCTTTGTTTGGATCACCGTAACTGTCGTCGGTCAGGTGGTATTTTTCTGCCAAATCATCAGCCAAGCCATTGACGACCTGGAGAGGTTTTTCTTTTGCGAAGATAGCGGTTCCGCTGTACCCAGCTTTTTCGGCGCTATTCCAGTATTCGTGGTAGCCAGGTAAATCGACTTCAACTTGGTCGCGTTTGGCTTTGGTTTCTTGCAGACACAGGATGTCGGGCTGGTGTTCGTCGATAAATGGTTGAAAGAGGCCTTTGTTGATGACGGCGCGGATGCCGTTGACGTTCCACGAGTATAATTTCATATTCTTATTTTAGCACCCTGCTCGCGCTCTTGGTCACGCTTCTTGATAGTCTGACGCTTGTCGTACAGCTTTTTACCTCGGCCCAGTGCGATAACCAGTTTAATGTGACGCCCCTTTGTCAGGAGTCGTAATGGCACAATCGTAAAGCCGGCTTGTTTTTGATTAATGAGGCTATCGATTTGCTTACGGTGAGCCAGTAGTTTTCGCGCACTGGTATCAACGGTCGTGCCTTCGCTTTTCTGATTCAGGACCAAGCTAAAGCTGGCGTTGTTCAGCCACAATTCGCCATTTCGCACCGAAACGAATGAGCCTTTCAGTTGGACGCGACCGTCGCGAGCTGCCCTGACCTCTTGTCCGGTCAGTACCAAGCCAACTTTGAGCTCTTCGCCCAGGGCATAGTCAAAAGACGCTCGTCGGTTGACGATCGCAGACTGGGTCGAAGACTTCTTTTTCTTGACGGCCATAATAGTCCATTGTATCAGTTGTCGACTCCTTTGGTACAATAGAAGCCATAGTTATGCACGTCGCAATTTTTACTGATCAACCGATTGAGACACTTGGCGGAGCCCAGGGCTCAATTCGATTGCAAAAGAAATACCTCGAAAAGCTAGGGCATACGATCACTGTGTGTACGGCAGCTCACGTTGAACCGGCAAAAAACGAGGGTTATGTTGCGCTGCCGTCGTTTCGCTTCGGCACCCATCCAAATTATCGGTGGCTGCTATCGACGAAGCGAAATCTGGACCGTGTTGAACATGCGTTTGCTCAGTTGCCCACGGTCGACGTTGTTCATATTCAAGGTGAAATGTGGGGTGCGCATTTGGGCTATGCCTACGCACGTCATCACGACATTCCAACGGTGATGACGATGCACACTAATCTCGGTATGGGGCTGCGACAAGTGCTGGGACCGGTATTGGCACGGGCATTTACCTTTATCTTGTCGTGGGGTTTGAGTCATCGTGTCGGCCTGTCGGCGAAACATTGGTGTACCGACCCGTGGCAGTATTTGGTTGAATTGGCCAGCTTGGCTAATGGTCGCATCGCACCGACGAAACATTTTCGGGACGCCTTGTCCGCGCATGGCGCCACAGGAGATTTTGTTGTCATCCCAACTGGGTGTGATGACGAGGTGGTACATAGCGTGACGCCCAAAACCTATGATCAGCTTCGGTTTGTCTGGGCGGGTCGCATGAGTCCCGAGAAACGCTTGATGGATTTTGTCAAAGCAGCGAGTCAAATGCCCGTCCCTTCGACCGTGGCAATTTATGGCATCGGCCAGGACCGTGCCAAAGCTGAACGCTACCTCGCCCAACATCCAGGAGAGGCGACCGTCGAATTTCATGGCAATATTCCCTACCAGGACATGCTGACCGAAATTGCGTCTGCTAGTGCATTAGTACAAACGTCCGTTGGTTTTGAAACGCAAGGCATGAGTGTGTATGAAGCGGTGACGTTTGGCACGCCTGTCTTGTTGCGCGATCCGGTCATTGCGAACGAACTTGATGACCCGCTGGTTCGGGCTACTGAAAATACAACCGTTGAGGCGTTGACGAAACTGATGACAAATTTTGCCAAGAAAGATAATTCAAAAACGCAAAAATCAGTCCGACACGAGTTCCTGCAAAGCGAAGTGACAAAGAACATCGACGCGCTCTACCAATCGGTTATCAAGCCGTAATCTGCTATACTAGCCACATATGAAAATACTTATTGCCTCGGATTTGCACTATCCGACCCTGAACGGTGTTGCCACGTTTTCACGGAACTTAGCGCGCGGGTTGGCGGCTCATGGTCACGACGTGTTGGTTATTGCGCCAAGTCAGACGGGTAAAAAATGCAAGGAAGTCGATGGCAACCATGTCATTGTTCGGACCGCCTCGGTACCGTTTCCGTTCTATCAAAATTTTCGCATCTCCCCTAACCCTGCGCGCGAAGTTAAAAAAATTATCGAAGAGTTTGATCCTGACGTCATTCATATCCAGATGGTGATGTGGATAGGCATGGCGGCGATGAAATATGGGAACAAAATGGGTATCCCTATCGTTAGTACTAACCACGCAATGCCGGAAAACTTGATGGATAACTTGAAACTTTTAGCGCCGGTCTCGCGACCCATTAATTACACGTTGAAAGCCTACGGTGCGCGCTTCCACTCAAAAGCCGACGTCATGACGATGCCAACTCAGGCGGCTATTGATATGTTTGGTGCTGATGAAAAGATGGAAGTGCCCATGTATGCGATTTCTAACGGCATCGACCTGTCGCTATTTACAAACGAACCAGCGGCCGAGTCGATTTATAAGAAGTACCATTTACCAAAAGATCGACCAATTGTGACGTACATTGGACGACTAGACGCCGAAAAACATTTATCAGTATTGGTCAAAGCCTTTATCCGTATTGTTTCGGTTCGCGAAGATGCCCATCTGCTGATCGTTGGTGATGGAACTGACGCACCAAATCTTAAAGCGCTTGTCAAAGAATATGGCATCGCCGACCACGTCACCTTTACGGGCCGAGTCAGCGATGAAGATAAAATTGAATTACACCGCGTTGGTACGGTGTATTGTATGCCGTCCCCTGCTGAGCTTCAAAGTATTGCGACGCTTGAGGCTATGGCGAGCGGCCGACCAGTCGTGGCAATCGATGCTGGTGCGTTGAAAGAGCTGTGTCAGCACGAACGCAATGGCTTTTTGTGTGAACAGGATAATGATGAGGAGATCGCTGAAGCAATACTGACTATTTTGGATGACCCGAAAACACAGGCCGAGTTTAGTCGAGAAAGCCTTGCGATTGCCAAAACACACGACTTACAAACAACGTTGAAGAAGTTTGAAAAGGTTTATAAAGATTTAGTAAACGCCTGAACCGCTTGAGCGACTTCGCCAGGCGTTTCGTAATGGGTCAAGTGGCCAACGTTTTCGATGACAGCCAGCGCTGCATTTGGGAATAATGTCTGCAGTTCACGCTGTTTTTCTAGCGGTGTAATATCGTCTCGATCACCGGCGATCAAAAGCGTGGGTGTTTTAATATGGGCGGCGAAGTCTCTGACGCTATGGCTAATAGACGTCACGAAGCCTTGATACACCGAGTCAGCACTGTGAAAGCGGCTAAAATGTTCGAAATGTTGCTGGTGAATGTACTTTCGAAGCGATTTATCTCGTGTTTTTGCCATGA
>JAUIDL010000038.1 GCA_030428585.1 bacterium
AAAGACGAGGCTTGAAATACCGGTGACCATTGAGGTAATCGCGAGTCCGGTGCCTGCTGGTTGAGTTGTTGTGGTTGGGGCTTCTGTAGCCATAAAACTATCTCCTCTATTTAAACTGCCTATAGTATATCATCGATGCACGCTACAATAGAGGTATGCAAGATTCCATTTTTACGAAAATCATTAACGGTGAGATTCCAAGCCATAAGGTGTATGAGGACGATAAAACCCTTGCCTTCTTGAATATCTACCCCTCTGTCAAAGGCCATGTCTTGGTGATTCCAAAGGTTCAGGTTGAAAACGTGTGGGATCTGTCGGAAGACGATTACGTTGCTTTAATGACAACGGTTAAGAAGGTAGCCTTGAGACTCAAGGATGTTATCGGTTCCGAACGAGTGGGTGAAAAGATTATTGGGCTTGATGTCCCCCACGCTCACGTGCACCTGGTTCCCTTCACCGACCCGGCTGATTACTACGCTCGCGAAACCAAGGATGAGCCTGATCATCAGGCACTGGCTGCACTAGCAGAAACGCTCTATTTTGAAGACTAGCGTTACTATTGTTGCAATGATGGACAATTGACAAAACGTAAAGCTTATGCTACATTAGTATTGTTACAACATTAAAAACAAAAATATGCTAAGAACCACCACGTCACTCATCCTTCTCGCTATTACCTTCGCTACTGCGTTTGGGGTTGTTTTCCACGATACCCAGATGGATAAGGCAGCCAAGCTGGCGCTCGCCCTGCCCGCTACTTTAGCTGTTTATGCTGGCGTTGATAGTGTGATCAAGTATGGTGACGGTCACGTACATGTCGAACGGGTGTCAGCACCTAGGCATATTGCCGGCCTTCGTTCGACTCTGCCTCGTTTACAGCCCCGTGATGATGACCGTCGTCAGTTTGCCTTGAAACGGGCGTACGCGTACGGTGGTGTTGGTCCGACCAGTCTGTGGCCGTCGCAATAATCTATTTAGTTTATAGTACCGCAAGCTCTTGTTCGAGACGTTCGACAAGGGCTTGTTTTTCCTTCAGTTGCTCGCGGCTTTCGTTCACCAGCTTCTCGGGTGCTTTGGCGACGTAGTTTTCGTTAGAGAGGCGACCTTCGAGAGCCTTGATATCAGCGTGGGTTTCAACCAGGCGTTGTTCGAGGTTTGTCTTGTGCTCGTCAAGGGTGTCGGCAGAGACATCTAACCAAGCTTCACGGCCGCTGACGGCGAGGCGAAGACCGCGAGCTTGGTCGACGGCTTCGATTGATTTCAGTTTGGCGAGGCGCTGGATCAGGTCTTTGTTATCTTCTATCAGGCTGTCTTGTTGATAGAGCAAGCTGTATTTTTCGTTACCTGGTAAAGAGATAGCGACAAAGCGGGCTTCGGCGACCAATTGTTGGACGCGGCCAAATTCGCCAGCGGCGATTTCGTCGTAGTTAATGACTTCTGGCCACGATTCGTTAATCAGCAGCCCGTCGTTCCACGGGAGGGTTTGCCAGATGGTTTCGGTCACAAATGGCGCAAACGGGTGGGCTAATTTCAGGCTGGTGTTCAGCACCCATGCCAGCAGGTCGAGGTTGTCTTGGTCTTTGGCGGCCTCGATATACCAGTCGGCGACCCCGTCCCAGATGGCGTGGTACATGCTGTCCCCCGCTTCGGCAAAGCGGTATTTGTCGATGGCGCGGTCGATTGCCTGTTTGGCATTGTCGAGCTCGCCGATAATCCAGTGATCGGCAAGTGATTGTGGTTGCGGAGTCTTTGGTTGGTAGTTATCACCCAGTTTGTGTTCGGCGAATCGGGCGATGTTCCACAGCTTGTTGCAGAAGTTGCGGCCGGCGATAATGCGGTCGGTGCTAAAGGCTTGGTGTTGGCCTGGGCTTCGGCTGGCAATCAGGCCGAGGCGGAGGGCGTCGGAGCCGTATTCGGCGACGGAATCCATTGGGTTGATGACATTACCCTTACTTTTACTCATTTTTTGGCTATTTTCGTCCAGCACCATCCCGTGCAGGTAGACGTCTTTGAACGGGACCTTATCGGTGGCGTAGAGGCCGAGCATGATCATGCGGGCAATCCAGCGGTCGACTAGGTCAGTGCCGGTTTCCATTAGGCTGGTTGGGTAAAATCGGGCTAGTTCTCCCCCATCGAGGTAGTCGGTGACGATAAACGGCCACTGGCCGCTACTAAACCAGGTATCAAAGGTGTCTTCTTCGCGGTGGTAGGTTTTACCGTCGATTTTTAGGGTTTTTTCATCAACTCGTTCGTCGAAGATCCAGTCATCGGGGTCGGCTTCGTTTTGGAAGGCAGGAATAGGGATGCCCCACGGGATTTGTCGAGACAAGTTCCAGTCGTGGACATTCTCGAGGTACTGTCGTAGGACGTGTTGTTTGCTAGGCGGATAAAAGCTCAGTTCCCCGTTGTTGATAGCTTTCAGGGCACGCTTGGCGAGCGGCTCGATTTTGAGGAACCACTGTTCTTTGATCAGGGGTTGGATAGGCAGGCCACTCTTGTAGTCATAGCCGACGGTGTGTTCGTAGTCTTCTTCTTTGCGAAGGTACTCCTCGGCTTTGAGTGAAGCGAGGACCTTTTTACGGGCTTCGGCGACGTCGAGGCCGATGAACTGATCGGGTGTGTTGATCATGGTGCCGTCGAAGTCGATGACCTGTAGTCGGTCGAGGTTGTGACGCTTGCCTACTTCAAAGTCGTTCGGGTCGTGTGCTGGTGTAATTTTTACAGCACCTGTGCCGAAGTCACGATCGACGTATTCATCGGCAATGACAGGGATTTCCCGGCCACTAATAGGCAGCACGACGTGTGAGCCAATAAAGTCTTTGTAGCGTTCGTCTTCTGGGTGTACGGCTACAGCGACGTCACCAAATAGGGTTTCTGGCCGCGTGGTGGCGATAACGATTTCGCCGATTTTATCAATCAACGGGTAGGCAATGTGCCACAGGGTCCCCTTTTCTAGTTTGTGATCGACTTCGATATCGGAATAGCTGGTTTGGTACTTGGTGCTGTAGTTGACGATGCGTTCACCGCGGTAAATCAGACCGTCATCCCAGAGCTTTTTGAACGTTCCGTAAACGGTTGTGATCACCTTTTCATCAAGGGTGAAAACGAGATCTTCCCATGAGGCACTGGTACCGAGGGCCCTCAGCTGAAGTTCCATGTTTCCCCTGGCCTTCTCTACGAAGTCCCAGACCTGGCTATACAATTGTTCACGTGAAAAGTCGAAGCGACTTTGGCCTTTTTTGTTGAGTTCTTTTTCGTAGACAACCCAAGTCTCAAAGCCGGCGTGGTCTGCTCCAGGAATAAACACGGTGTCGAAGCCGTTCATGCGTTTGTAGCGAACCGTGATGTCCTTCAGATTCATATCCAGCGCGTGGCCGATATGGAGGTTGCCGTTGGCATTTGGCGGCGGCATAACGACGCTAAACGGCTCACCTTTTCCGGATGGACGAAAGGCGCCACTCTGCTCCCACAGGGCATAAATATTAGGCTCGTATTGATTTGGCTCGTAGGCCTTGGCTAGATTCACGACAACTCCACGTGTTTTTGCTTTTTTACTCTGGTGACATTATATCACAGAGGTGGCGGATGGTTGTATAATGAAAGAATGATTGATATTCAGCGCTGCAACGACAAAGAACTTTGGGACGAATTTATCTTGGAACATGATGGTCATCCCCTGCAACTGTGGGGCTGGGGTCAGGTCAAGGTGGGTCACGGCTGGAAAGCCGAACGGCTGTGCGTGTTTGATGAGGAGAAGCAGGTGGCTGCTGTGCAGGTCTTGATTCGAAAACTCCCCTTTCCGTTTCGATCGTTGGCGTATATTCCACGAGGGCCGGTTGGGGACGAGCGGTATTTTGCTGAAGCACTGGATGAAGTTGCGGCGATTATCAAGCGAGATTACAAATCGGTGGCAATCAAAATGGAGCCAAATTCACGTGAAATGACGGCGCCTGAGGGGTGGCGACATGTGCCATCGACAATTTTGGCACCTGAAACAATCCTCCTTGACCTGCGTAAATCAGAGAGTGATCTGTTAGCGGTCATGGCCAAGAAGACGAGGCAGTATATCCGTAAATCGGCATCTGAAGGTATTACCATCAAGCGTCTCGGATCCAGTGATGATATCGATGAAATTCTGCATCTATACCGACAAACCTCTGAACGAGCTGACTTTAACCTTCACAATGATCAATATTACAGGGACGTCAAGCATCAGCTGGGCGATCACTCCCCTATTTTCGCTGCGTATCTAGACGGTAAGCCAATTGCCTTTTTGTGGCTGGCAATTAGTGCTGATATTGCCTACGAACTGTACGGCGGTATGAACGATGATGGCCAGCGCTTACGGGCCAATTATGCTCTGAAATGGCATGCGATTCGCAAAATGAAGGAATGGGAACTGTCGTGGTACGATTTTGGTGGTTTGGTGTCGGGTGGCGTCTCGACGTTTAAACAGAATTGGTCGGAGGATTCGACGGTTTTCTCTGGTGCATTTGATAAACCACTCTCCCCTCTGTATGGGCTGTGGGAAGCGGTGCTACCAAAGGCAAAAGCCATTTCACAGAAGTTACGACGCAAATAATTGAGTTTATGCTTATAAAAAGCTTAAGAACGGGTCTGTGCCCAAGCAGTTTTGGTCATCGACAGGCTAGGGGTGACGCTGACCTCTGATGGGTCGCTCGGCTGGTGCTTTTGTGCATAGAAGTAGCCGAGGGTGGCAATCATGGCGGCGTTATCGGTGCAGAGGCTCATCGGTGCGTATTCGATAGGCAAGGGGAGTCGATCAGAGAGCTGTCGGCGTAACTCTTGGCTAGCGGCGACGCCTCCTGCGATGACGACCGAATCAGGGGAGTAGTCGTGATACGCGGCTTCTGCCTTATCGACGAGCGTTTCGATGGCAGTGTGTTGGAAACTGGCCGCAAAGTTGGCCTTCTGCGCGTCGTCTAAGCGCTCTGCAAGGCCAGAAGATGGAAAAGTAACGTCAACACCCACTTCGCGTTGAACGGCCCGTAGAACGGCTGTCTTAAGGCCGGAGAAACTGAAGTCATATTTCCCTTGTAGGCGAGCTTTGGGCAATTGATACGCTTTTGGGTTTCCTTCGAGGGCTTTAGTCGCGATTGAAGGCCCGCCAGGGTAGGGGAGACCGAGAATTTTGGCCACTTTATCGAACGCTTCACCAACGGCATCGTCCTGCGTCTGCCCAAGCAGTTCGTAATCACCGTGGTCACGGAATAAGACGAGTTGCGAGTGCCCACCGCTGACAATCAGGGCGAGCATTGGGAATTGTGGCTGATGCTGGGGAAGGGTGAGTTCGAGAGTATCAGATTGAGCGGTAATAAAATTGGCGTAGACGTGGGCTTCGACGTGATGGATGGGGTAGAGCGGCTTGTTATGGGTAATAGCCAGTGTTCGAGCAGCCAGTGTGCCGACGAGGAGTGAGCCGACCAACCCTGGTGCGTAAGTGACGGCGATGGCGTCGATGTCATCCCACGTGCAGTTTGCGTTCGCAAGGGCTTGGTTAATGACCGGATTGATAACCTCAATGTGACTGCGGGCGGCTACTTCTGGAACCACCCCTCCATAAACGGCATGAATATCGATTTGCGAATGGACGACATTCGAAAGCAACCGGTAGCCATCTTCAACGACGGCCGCGGCTGTTTCATCACAACTACTTTCGATTCCCAGTATTTTCACTACGGTAAAGTATACCATTTCTTAACTGAGGACGGGTTGGGCTTGTCGGTGTGATGCTTGACGCGCACAATAGAAAGAACGGACCAAGAAGGGAAAATGTATGCGAAAAGCAGTCGCTTTTGGTGTGTTTTTGGTGGGTGCGGTCGTTTTTGGTACTGGTAGTGAGGTGTCTGCCCTGTGGGAGCAGGCTGATCAGTTGCCGTATGTGTCGTCGTATCGGGAAGCTAGTTTTTATCACGATTCGCCATGTGGTGGTCGTTGGCAGATTGTGTCGATCGGTAACGGGACGTATCGAGCGTGCGTCTACGGTGATCCGACAGAGGTGCGATTTATGTTATATGCCTCACCTTCAGGCCTCAAACCGGCGGTACAATTTCCCTATGAATTGAATGCCTATCCCGTGCGGGGTATCTGTGAAGATGGACTTGGCTGTTCATATTCAGCAGTGACCGATACACTGTTGTCGAAGGAATACGGTGATTTTTCTCGATTTAACGGCGTGCTCCATCACACATTCAGCCAAGATCTCGTATTTGACCCTGCGACAAGGGAATATCGATGGATAGGACCAAAAGGGGAGACAGTACGAGATACTAGTGGTGCGGCACTCGAAATCAACGCGGCTTCAATAGCAGGATCGGGTGAGTGGGCGGTGTTTGAATGGCGAAACCGGGGTATCGTCACGCTCAACGTGTTCACTGGGGAGACAAAACGAGTCCTGGCGCCTGGGTATCCGTATGGTGTCGGGCGCGATCCGAGTATGGAGGTTGGTATCAGTGATGACGGGAGTACCGTTGCGTTATCTGGCAGAAATGTGGGTTTCGTCTTGATTCGCGTGACGAACGATTGTGGCGATGAGCCGACGCTCCAAAGTCCAGCGCAGTTTAGTTCGTCAAACATCCCTTGTCAGAAGACTGGTGCGAATATCCACACTATT
>JAUIDL010000039.1 GCA_030428585.1 bacterium
AACTCAGGCGTTGACGGTGTATGTTGCCAACCTGGTTACTAAACATGGGCAAACAGATGGCTTTACAGTGAGTGACCATGTCGCAGAAATTGAGCGTTTTGCTGGAGCGCCATTTCTCGATTATGTTATCTATAACCACGAAGAACCAAGCCCTGACGTCATTGCAAGGTACGAAGAAGAAAAAGCATTCCCAACCCAAATCGATCGAAATGTACTCGACAATAGTCACTATCAAGCTATCGGAGGGATGTTGTTGGGTCAGATACGTCCCAACAATCCTGGTGATAGTCTTGCTGTGACTCGTGGTCTGATTCGTCATGACGGTGACGCCGTCGCTAAAATGATTGTGGATATGTACTACAATGAGCAAGCCTAACCGATTTTATGTCGTTGACTTAGACCGGACGACGTTTCGGACAAAAGAGGGTGGTGACTTAATGACGGCGATTATCGAGGAAGAACGCCCAGATATTGCTGATTTAGTGCGTGAAGGTGCTGAACATTCGGTCAAGACAGGAAACTCTTTCTCGATCCATGCCTTGATGAGCCAATATGCCGGCGAGGCCTATGTAAGACACGTTGAAAACACATATTTGGCGCGTGCTGCGCAGATGGATTTACTGCATGATGGCGCGCGAGAGTTCTTTGCCTGGCTCGACGCACAGAAGGTAGGCTATGGCATATTGACCTACGGGGGCGAGAAAGGGCAGCGCCTGAAATTACAGGCAGCCGGACTTTCGGGGGTGCCAACGGTTGTCACTTCGTTTAAACATAAAGGCGAGCAGATTGCCTCGTGGCAACAACCAGACGGTACATTCACAGTGGCCGACGAGTTCCGTTACCACCAACCGGTCGATGAGATTATCTTGATTGATGATCGACGGTCTTCGTTTATGCATTTACCGGGCGGTGCGTTAGGTTATTGGGTGACGGCACATGCGACTGATGCTTATTCGAGCGCGGATGTTCCGTTGCCTGATACTGTACGAACAGCCGCGACCCTTCACGATGTTGTTCAGGCCGAGAATCACCGTCTGAAACAGGGGTAAACTTGACAAAACATAACCGTTATGATACAGTGAAATTATGGTTAAGAAAAAACCAACAACCAAAAAGAAGACAACCACTGCAAACAATGACGTTCTGGTCAAAGACTTCAAAAATTCGATTCTTGTCGTCTCTGTCTTGATTAACGTCGCGATTTTCACCGCATGGATTGCGCTGAAGGTAACCACGGTCTACGACGATCAAGTCGCCCAGATCCTGTTTACCCGCTAACAGCGGTTGTCATCAAAAATACCACGCTTTCGATAAGGGAGCGTGGTATTTGTTTTACCTCTGATGCTACGTGGGAGTTTCCCACAATTCTGTGGATAAATAAACAGGAAAGCGCACTATTGTCAAAATTGGGGGTTGTAGTGGGTAATTGTGGGTAGTATGATGAAGCCAGTGGAAAGTGCAAAAAAGCCCACTAACACAAACACAATACATTAAAAACAACCAACCTGAAGCACCACGCCAAAGGAACCAAGTGGCCCACATAGATTATTTCGAACGTAAACTGGACGACAAGCGTCGTTTAACGATGCCCGTCTCGGTACGTGACGAATTTTTATCTGGTGTCGTCATCACTCGGGGATTTGGTCGCTATCTTCACCTGTACCCAAAATCGGTATGGGATGGGGAAGTGGAAGCAGCGCTGAACGCCAGTGAGAGCATTCTTGATGAAAGAACTGCTGATATGAACGTCCAGTTTCGCCGTGGCAAGACCGAAGACGAGCTTGACGCTAAACAGGGACGAGTCACTATCGAGCAACACCTGCTGGACTACGCAGGCATTGATAAAGACATCGTTGCTGTCCGCGCTGGCAAGTACTGGCGGTTGATGGTGCCTGACTAGCTGGCTGTTATCCCGTTTTTCGCACTTTTACAATCTGACGTAGTAAAGAACGACTCCTCGAGATCAACTATCTGGTAGTGAAGCGTGGATTCCAGGAACACAATAAACAGCCTGGTGTACCTTTCTCCAAAACACACCTCCCAAAAAAACTCCACCTCACATAAGTCTCTCAACAAGATACGTATCCGCCGGGTATGAGTTACCTCCCGTAACCCCCGATTACAACGTACGTATCTGACTTTCAAAAACAAACACAACATGCGAAAACAAACAGCTTCATTATCAGTTAGGTGATCTCGAGAGATTTCGAGAGAAGAGCAGTAATGCTATTCCGAGAAATTGAAGCGAGATATGTTCACATATCTTGCGCTTCTCGCGTACACCAATACGGTATACTAGAGGAGATGAGTACAATACATCCACCACATCATATTCCAGTTTTGCTGGAGGCGACGGTGCAAACGCTAGATCCTCAGCCAGGCGAGACCTATCTCGACTTGACGGCGGGGTATGGCGGACACGCAGCGGCAATTCTTCAAAAAACCGGAAACTACAAGGACAGCGTTTTGGTTGACCGTGACGATTTTGCGATATCGCAGCTATCACCACTGGCCGAGCAGGGGGCTGAATGTTTACACACCGACTTTTTGGCAGCTGCCCAGCAGTTGACGGAGGCCGGTCGAACATTCGATATAATCCTGATTGATTTGGGGGTGTCATCACCACAGCTCGATCAGGGCGAACGAGGGTTTTCCTTTACAAGAAGCGGTCCACTGGATATGCGCATGGATCGGCGACAGACAACGTCTGCGGCTGATATAGTAAATAGTGCATCTCTTGATGAGCTGACGACCATTATCCACACCTACGGCGAAGAGCCGCGTGGAAAAGCTCGGGCAATTGCCCAGGCAATCGTCACCAGCCGACCGATTCATACCACAGGCGAACTTGCGGAGCTGATCGTAGCGCACCATCGCGGCGGATGGCAAAAAACCCATCCGGCCACGCGTACCTTTCAAGCGCTCCGTATTGCCGTTAATGACGAGCTCGGACAGATTGAACGATGCTTACCGCTACTCCCGCACCTGCTGAATGCAGGAGGTAGGGTGGGGGTGATAAGCTTTCATAGTCTGGAAGACCGTCTGGTAAAGCGATTCTTTAAGGATCAGTTCGACGCCGGTTATGAAGCGCAGCTGATGCCAGTGACCAAGAAACCGATCGCTGGAGCCACCGAAGATGTTCACAATCCGCGTTCACGAAGCGCCAAGCTTCGGGCCGCTGTGAAAAAATAAAAAGAAAGGGCATAAAAATGCCAATTCACATAAAAGTACAATACGCAGACCAGCCACAAGTGGTTGACGTTCGCGTAAAGTAACCAAAACACCCGCTCTTGCTCCCATCGCCCGATGGGGGTGCGCCCGAGACGGCGAGGGAGTAAGAGCACCATAATATAAAACAAACATTCCACCACATGTCATACCAACAAACAAGTTATTACACGAGCCGTCGCCGTCAAAATTGGTCACGCAACCAGAACACCACCCGTTTTGTCTCATCAGTTAAGCTTGGGCCAGTCGCTCATACCGTCCTCGTGGCATTAATGATTACTGTCCTGGGTCTGATTTATCTAACGCAGGCAACCCGCGCAACTGGGTACGACTACGAAGCGCAGCGCATTCAATCACAGATTTCAGAGCTCAACGACGAGAAAGCTGATCTAGAAATTGAAAACGCCCGACTCACCGCCCTTGAAACCATCAAGGACAGTAGTGTCGCCAAAGAGATGACCACGCCCTCGAGTACTGAATTCGCACAACCATAGGTTTTTATGAAATTTGAACTGCAAAAAGGAAGTCGGTCACGAATCCTCGCCATTGGATTGCTCGCAATTGCGGCAATTTTTGTGGTTCGACTGTTTTATTTGCAGGTGATTCAATACAGTCATTATGTCGCTCAGGCACAGGCCGAGCAGCAAAAGCAATTCGTGATTCCGGCCGAGCGTGGCATGATTTATGCCAAGAACGGTGATGAACCGGTTCGACTGGTCATGAACCAATCGGTGTATACCGTATATGCTGACCCTCAAACAGTGACGGACAAAGATGAAATCGTCGAAGCGTTGAAAGAAGTTGCCGGCGGCAATTTGGTTGAAGGCTTCGCTGATTTACTGGACGCCAAAGAATCTCGTTACAAAATCCTGGGCACAAAGCTGAGCCGTACGCAGGCTGAGCTGTTGAAAGAGAAGGGTTTTAGCGGTATTGGTTTTCAAGAAACCAGTCAACGTGTCTATCCTGAGGGGACGCTGGCGGCTCAATTACTGGGCTACGTTGATACCGAAAATGAAGGTAAGTATGGCCTTGAAGGCTATCTGAATGATGAACTGAGTGGGGTTGACGGTAGTCTAGTCGCTGTGACTGACGTCAGTGAAGTGCCCCTGACAATCGGAAACAAAAACGTGCGTATCCCCGAGCAAGACGGCAAAAATGTTGTGTTGAGTATCGACCGCAGTGTGCAATCTAAGGTCGAGCAGGCCTTGAAAGATGCTCAAAAACGCACCGGCGCCAAAGAGGTGAGCGCGATGGTGATGGATCCAAATTCAGGTAAAGTTCTGGCGATGGCAAATTATCCAACCTACGACCCAGAAAAGTATTACGAAGCCAAAGACGTCGCCTTGTTCAACAACAACGTCGTTTCGGGCACGTATGAGCCAGGCTCAACCATCAAGACGTTCACTATGGCAACGGGGATCGAAAAGAACGCCGTGCGACCGTCAGACACGTTTAACAATACCGACTTTATCAAGATTGGTGACTGGACGATTTCTAACGCGACCCGCGGTATTACCGGAACCATTAGTTTCCAGACCGCACTGGAATGGTCGCTGAACACTGGCTTTGTCACGATTGGTCAGCGGTTAGGAAACGGCACGTCGATTACCCCAGCTGCGCGTCAAACCATGTACGACTATTATTACAACAAGTTCCGCCTGGGGCAGGCGACCGGCATTGAACTGGCGAACGAGGCCTCGGGATTGGTGATCGCTCCTGACGACCAGCGCAGTAGTGAGATTCGCTATGCGAACATGACCTTTGGTCAGGGGATGGAAGCGACGATGATTCAGGTGGCCAGCGGCTTTAGCGCTTTGGTTAACGGTGGTACGTACTACCAACCAACGGTGATTGACGGCTATATGGAAGACGGTGAATTTAAACAAAATGAATCGCCAACTCCGGTCGCAACTGGTATCGTCCAGAAATCAACCTCAGATACATTGAAAAGTATGATGATCAAAGCCCGCCAATCTGGTTTTCCGGGTGTCGACAAGAGCGGCTACCGCATCGGTGGCAAAACCGGAACCTCACAGGTCAGCAGCCCGCAAGGCGGCTATAGTGACGACGAATCAATTGCCAGTTATGTCGGATTTGGTGGTAGCGATGCTCCCGAGTATGTCATAATGGTGCAAGTATCTGGTAAGGATCAGATTTTCCAGGGTGCTCGTGATGCCCTCCCAATTTTCACTGATATTTCTAACTGGATGCTTGAATATCTCAAGATCCAACCGAAAGGATAAGCCCACCCATGGATATGGTAGATTTAACCAACGAAATGACACGGACGTTCTTGCTGAGCGTCGGCGCATTCTTATTGGCGATGTTTTTGACGCCAATTTACACGTTTTTGGCGTACAAATACCGTTTTTGGAAAAAGCAGCGTACCGACAGCACGACGGGTGAGAAACTGACAGTCTTTAACAAGCTACACGCGGTGAAATTCAAACGCAATATCCCGACCATGGCCGGTGCGGTGTTTGTGATTGCGATTGCGGCGGTGACGCTAGTCTTTAACCTTGATCGAGCCGAAACCTGGTTGCCGCTAGCGGCGTTGATTGGCGGGGCTTTGGTGGGGCTTCTGGACGACATAATTAACCTGCGTGGATCGGGTAAGGGCGTCGCTGGTATGCGATCGAGCCTAAAGTTCGCTATGATTACGGGTATCGGGCTACTACTTGGTTGGTGGTTCTACACCCAACTAGGCGTGACGGCAATTACCGTGCCATTTATTGGTGAGGTCGCCTTAGGCTGGTGGATTGTGCCATTGTTTGCCTTTGCGGTTGTCGCGACTGGTAACGCGGTGAACATTAGCGACGGCCTTGATGGGCTGGCTGGTGGATTGGCGGCAATTGCGTTCGGTGGCTTTGGTGTGATTGCGTTGCTTCAAGGTAACCCGTTGATGGCGGGCTTTTGTTTCACTGTCGTGGGTGCACTACTGAGTTACCTGTGGTTTAACATCTATCCAGCACGCTTCTTTATGGGTGATGTGGGCAGCTTTGCCCTTGGTACTTCACTGGGAGTCGTGGCGATGTTAACCGACACACTGTTTATTCTGCCAATTATCGGTGTTCTGTTTGTGGTCGAAGCCGGTTCGAGTCTGATTCAGATTTTCTCAAAGAAAGTGTTCAAGCGGAAAATCTTTATTTCTGCACCGATTCATCACCACCTAGAGGCTATCGGCTGGCCAGAGACTAAGGTCACCATGCGTTTTTGGGTGATTGCTGCGGTCGCTGCCTTTACTGGAGTGATGGTCGCGATCCTTGGGGGCAATATCTAGTATGCGCCGCGCAGGGTGGCAACCAAGTTCTGGTGCCCCC